>CAZZDF010000097.1:0-6425 GCA_964652915.1 uncultured Propionivibrio sp.
CCTCTCTCACCCCGGAAAGCTACAATAAATCCCGATCCCTGGGCTGCCGCCTGAGCGTTGTAGCTCCCTCTCTCACCCCGGAAAGCTACAATCAAAGACAGCGCCGGCATTGAAGCGCTGGCGTTGTAGCTCCCTCTCTCACCCCGGAAAGCTACAATAGGTAACACTGAAATCCCCGCCCAGCCTTGGCTGCGCGGGGATTTTTTCTTTGAATTTTGTTTTCAGAAAAGCAACATTTGCTCGGCGGTGACCTTTTTTTCTTGAAAAAGCGGTAGGCCGACCAGCAATCTGATCCCGGCAAACTGCTTTTCGGTCACGGTCATGCAGCGCACGGAACCGGCGGGCGGCAAAGAATCGGCGAGGCGCGCGAGGTGCTTTTCCTGTGCATCGACGCCATTGAGCAAACGTCCATAGACCGACCACTGAATCATGTCGTAGCCGTCGTTGAGCAGGAAACGGCGAAATTGCACGTAGGCTCGCTTTTCGGCCTTGGTGACCATCGGGAGGTCGAAAAACACGAGCAGTCTCATGAAACGGCGCGTCTCGCTGCCCACCTCTCAACACTCCAGCCGGTGCGGCTGCAGCCCGATCAATACGGGGAGTTCGAGCGCGCTGTCGTCGGTCTCGAACAGGCGTACCAAACTTTCAACGGCGTATTCAATGGCGGAAAGCACGGACATCTTGCCTTGCGGCATGGCGACGTCGACGTTGAGCAGGGCGACCAGCGCGGCCTTGTCGGTCGGAGACAGGTCGCCTTCGACCGCCGGTACATTATTTCTGGCGTGCAAATCGACCAGCGGGCGGAAAGGCTCGATCAAATCGTCGGCCAGATTGAAGGCATTTTGCTCGCTGTCGTGGAACAGCCCGACCGTCGGATGCAGGCCGTGGGCGACAAGGCCGCGTGCGATGGTGCCGCGCAGCACGGCGTAGCCATAATCGAGTGCGGCATTGATCCAGCGTTCTTCGGCGCGATGAAAGCCAGGGCCGAACAGTTGCACGAAATAGAAGGCGGCAACTTGTCCTTCCAGGTTTTCCGGGTCGCCGGAGCGAACGCGACGGGCGTAGGATTCGAGCCGGTCGGCGCCATCGCAGCCAGTGAGTCGCAGGCAGGTAGCTTGATTCTCGATTTTGCACCGAACGATGTTGGCCCAGGCCTGCTTGGCCAGCGGACGGGCGATATCGAGTTGCAAACGCATCAGCCGGTTGGTGCGCGAGTGCGACAAAAAAGGCAGGAAAACGCCGCTCGGTTGGTGGTTGTCGCCCGTGGAGAAGAGGCTGATTCCGTGCTCCGCGCAGGCCGAAAGCACCGGATGCGAGAGGTTGATTTCGCGGTGGTTGAGAACGATTACGGCAATGTCCTCGAAAGGGACAAAGGCTGTCTGTTCCTGCTCTATGGCCAGTGAAAAATGTTCCCGCCGCAGCTTGGCCGGGCGGGAGATCATCACGCTACGCCAGCCCACGGCTCGGCTCCATCGGCGCCGGGTAGATATTACCGAGAACGTCGACGTGGAATTTTTCGACGGACTGAGCCGTTTTTGCGCCAATTCTCATCAAGCCGTCTTTGCCGATGGAAGAATTACGATCTTGCGCCCACAAGCCTATTGCCCCAGTCGCTCGATCACAGCCTGAGTAGTAGCCGAGATAGGCTTCTCCTTTCAACTTGATCTGTACCAGATCATTCGGATACAGCGAGAACCGCCACTCAAAACTCTCGTCAATCAGCGTCCATTCCTCCTCGTCCTTGAACGCCACAATCGCCCGATTCGGCAATGCGCCAGTCGCCGCGTGATGCACATATACTGGCACCAGATGGAACTTGCCTGCCTTGGCGAAAACATCCACCCGCAGCATGGTGTCGTTCTTGGCAATGCCGCCGCGCACAGGGATGCCCGAGAGCTTGTCGATGACCTTGGTGACGCTGCGCACAATCGGCCCGGTCGGATTGCCTTCGCGATCCGGTTTGCGCAGCGGGTTATCGGCAGGGAACGCCTTGTCCGCCTTGCCGCCATGGGCTTCGAGCCTTGCGCGAATGGCGGCGTAAAGCTTCTCGTTGCGATGCGGGTCGATCAGTTGGTCGAGGTCTTTCAGCGTCAGGCTGGAGAGAGACACTTTTTGCGTGACGCCACCTTGCGCTTTCAGGCGTTCCGGTTGCGCGTAGATGGTGTCCTTGTGCGCCGCGCCACTGTTGCGCCGTTGCGGGGCGCGGGAGACGAACAGCGGTCGCAGCGCGGCCAATGCCTCGGTCGGGTAGGTGCCGAAGCGTTCCATTTCGGCGCGTAATAGCGCCGGATCGTCGGTCTTCAGCCGCACTTCGAGTTCGTGGCGGAAGTGCGGCCACGGTTCCGGGAAATGCACCTGCAATTTCTGGAGCATCGTAGGGTTGACGATTTCGCCGGTTTCAAGATCGATGAAGCCTTCGCGGACTTTTTCCAGTTCCTTGCGCCGGGCGTAGTCGGCCAGCCGATGGATCATGCCGTGGCTACAGGCGGCGACCACGGCAGCGTCGAGCGCATGGTGGCGGTCGTTGTCGCCGCGTACCTTGAGCAAGCCCCAGCGGGCGCGCAGGAAGGCTGTCGTCTGGCCGCTGAGGACGACGCAGCGCTTGGCGTCGCTGCCATCGGCCAGTTGCAAATGATTTTCGACGTAGTTCTTGAAGAATTTGCAGATGTAGCGTGTGTCGTTGAGGTTGCGTTCGCGGAAGTCTTCGGCTTCTTTGGTGCCGAAATCCTTTCTGAGGAGGCGGCTGCGCTTGGCGAGGCGGTATGCCTTGTTGGTTTCGACAAACAGCCTGAAGGCCTCCCAGCGCGGGCTGCAGTTCTTGCCGTCCAGATACTCGAAAGGCGACCGGTTGCCTTTGTTTCGATTTTCTTCGGTCAGCACCAGAACCTTGTTGTTCTTGCTGTCGTCAAAACTGCGCGAATAGGGCAGTGCGTGGTCGATTTCGACATAGCCGGGTTCAAGCAGGCGGTGAAGGTCGATTGGCTTGATGGAGTAGGCACATTTGCCCTGTTGCTCGCGGTAAAGCCGCCATTTTTCGAATTCGGCACCTTTGGGCGGTTGGTCGAAGCTTTCGGCGAAGAGCGCCTTATCCTTCTCGTTGCGCTCGCGGTATTCTTTTTGTTCCTTTTCGATATTGCGGCGCTCATTGAGCGGACGCGACAAATCACGCGCCATTTCGATATGGACTCGTTGCGGCGATCCGTATTGACGGATGATGGCGTTGACAACCTTGCGCGCCTGGTTCAGCGACCGTAACACCACTGGGTTGCGCGGAATGTCCATATCCTCGCTGAACTGCATGCGCCCGTCTTTGTCGCGACCTGAATATAGCGGCGGCAAGTATTTCTGCTTGCTGTCTTTCGGTTTTTGCAACTGGCTGTGATGCCCGTATTCCGGAATGGCGGCTACGGCTTCGTCGTAGCGCAAACCTTTCTCCATGTGCGGCACGATGCGGCGCAGTGCCTTAAGCGAGAGTGCGTGGAATTTGTCGAAGCTGATGTCGAGCAGCGCATGGACGGTTTTTTCGCCGCCGGGCAGGCCAAGTGCGCGAAGCTCGCGCTCGACTTCCTCGCCGTCCTTGAAAACGCTCAGTACCCAGGCGATCCGATCCAGCATGTCGGTGCTTCCGCTCATGGCGGCGCCGGCGATGCCTTCCCATTCCGTTTCGAGGCCGGCTTTCTTGAAACAGGCGCGCAACTCTTGCCAAGCGGGGAGCCTGACGAGTTTTTCGCCTTCCGGGTCTTTGCCTTTGCCGCTTTCATTCTGCGCTTCCGTGGGGTAAGCGAGTCCGGAAAAACGGAAGCTTTCCGGCAGGCGGCCTGCCTTGATCAAGGCAGCGCGAAGCTGCTTGTAGGTGAGGTCGCCGGCTTGCTGGTAGGGCAAGGGGAGAGCAAGTTGCCGTTCCTGCTCGTTCAACGGGCGCGTGATGCCGTCGCAAACGATGCGCAGGTTGTTCAGGCGGGTCAGCCAGACATGGCGCTCGGCGGTGAAACTGGCCTTGGGTGCGCGGTATTCAGATTTTTCAAAGGTGCAGCGACCAAGCATCTTCAAAAGGTCGGCGCCGGACAGCGCAGGCTTCTGCGACCAGAACAGGCCGCTCTTGCGGTCGCCATTGCCAAGCACTGCGCTTTGCAGATCAGCGCCGGCATGAGGGTTGCCCAGCGCGCGTTGTTGTTCAAAAAGCAGTGCCAGTTCTTTGCCGAGCAGAACGCGCGATAACGATTTTCCGTAGTCTCCGGCCTTGTTACGTTGCGCGCCGGGGAATTCAGCAAGCACCATCTCGGCAGCAGTGCGATAGCCCTTCTCGGCCATCAGCTTTTGTGTTCCCGCCAGCCCCTTCTTGACCTTGCCGCCTTCGCCCGCTTTGTCGCCTTCGGCTTTCTTCTCTTCGGCTCGGCTGATCCAGTGAAAGCCACGGTGCTTGCACAGGTGGTAAATAATGCGTGCCCATTCTTCGGGTGCGAGTTGTCGATCCAGCGCCTCGACCCTGAGTTGCCAGAGTGATTGGCCGAACGGCTGTTGCGGTTGATAGAGCTTGGTGTCGGCGATGACGCCGTGGCGCTTGAGTGTGCGCGCCAGCTTGGTGAGTCGCCAAGAGCGGCGGCGCAGCCTCCGTCGCATCAAGCGTGCTGTGCGTCGCACCAGATTGAGTGAATCGCCTTCTTTGGCGGTTTCTGCCTTGTCGAATGCACGGACGCCCAAGTCAATGATGCGGCTTTCGCCGAGCAGACACCAACCAACCGAGGCGATTCCTATGTCAAGACCAAGCGAATAGGGTTCGTTTTTTTCAGTTTGCATGGCGGCCCCCAAAATATCTATAATGCCACCATTGTAGTTTTCCGGGGTGAGAGCCGTTGCTACAATAAGGTGTCACCTTCGGGTGACGACCGAATCCGGCCCAACAGGCTTGCCTGTTGGGCCTTTCTCTTCCTGCCCTGTCAGACCGCCTCGACGCTGAGCACCGGGCCATCCGGGGTTCCGAGCCGCAGTTCGCCGGCTTCTACGTAGCTTTCCTGAACGACGCCCAGCGCGTCGTAGCCGCCGTTGGGTGAAGGAGCGGCGTTGGCGATGGTGCCGCAGGCTGCTTCCGGGCTTTCGGCCGAGCATAGTCCGTCGCCGGCTTGCATCGCGACAGCGGCGTGGAAGCGGTAGAGGTGGCGTTTGACCTTGCCGAGGTAGTGCGTGCGGGCGACGACTTCCTGGCCGGGGTAGCATCCTTTGTTGAAGCTGACGCCACCGATCTTGTCGAAATTGGCCATCTGCGGAACAAAGGCTTCCTTGGTCGCTTCGGTGATCCGCGGGATTCCGGCACGAATGTCGAGCCAGTGCCAGACCGGTGTGCCGACCGGGCGAGCGCTGCCGGCGAGGGCTTTCCAGAGTTCTGCTGCGGCTTCGCAGCGAACGACAATGATCAGACGGGTTTCGTCGACGCGAATGATCGTGCCGTTGGCGAAAGCCTGTGTACTCATGGGCTTTTCCGGGTTCGGCAGGCTAGCTTTGGCCAGCGCCGTTTCCGCTTGCGGTCCGGCGAGGCCAATGAATTCGTAGTTGGCCGACAGATCGGCCAATTTAACCTTGGAGCGCAGCACGTAGATTTGCAGGCGTTTTTGCGTCGCGGCGAGCAGATCGGCCGAAAGCAAGGCGCGGTAATCGGCACCATTACGGTAGAAAATGAAGCTGGCGAGCATCCGGCCCTTGGCGGTACACCAGCTCGAATGCTGCGCCGCATCGGTGGCGAGGTGATTGATATCGCTGGTCAGCTGGTTGTGCAGGAAGGGGCGGGCATCGTCCCCGGTGCATTCGATCATGCCGAGGTGTACGAGCGGCGAAACAACGGTTGCATTTTGCGCTGCGAGCAACTCTTCTGTGAGGTTGCCGAAGTCTGCGACGAGGTTGCTTTCGATACGTGCGCCCTCGGCGCCAAGGAATTCTTGCCAGCTGGAGTTCATCGTTACGTCTTCCGTCTGTGAATGGTGAGCAGCCGTTTCCGGCCGGGCAAAATACGAAGCTTCGACCGGGAAAGCACGTTCCGGTTCAGCGGTACGGGTTTCAGCTATTATATAGCGCCCCGGACCTGGACCGCCGCTGTTCCCTTTTTGACCTATTTCGAAGCCTGATCGATGCGTAAATTCATTATATTTCTGTGCATTCTTGGGGTGTTTGTAGTGCTGGTGTCGGGGGGCGTGTTCTATTGGCTGGTTTCGGCACCCTTGGCGTTTAGCGAGGGACAAGGTGACAAGGTCGAGTTTCATATCGCCAGTGGAAGCGGGATGCGCGCCGTGGCTAATGAAGTCGCCAGCGCTGGCGTGGTGGTCGATCCTTGGGTGCTGGTCGTTCTGGGCAAAGTTTTGCGCGTCGACACTTCGATAAAAGCCGGGAGTTACGAGATTTCGCGCGGGATCACGGCGCTTGATCTGCTCAAGAAG
>CAZZDF010000098.1:0-6390 GCA_964652915.1 uncultured Propionivibrio sp.
GCAAACGCACGGTCCACGAGGTGGTTTCCGGAGCGCGTGATGCGATCATGGAGCAAATGCGCAAGAAGGCGAACGATGACGCAAAAAAGATCGGTGTCGAGATTATCGATGTTCGTGTCAAACGCGTCGATCTGCCGAACGAGGTCAGCGAATCGGTTTATCGGCGGATGGAAGCAGAGCGCAAGCGTGTTGCCAATGAGTTGCGTTCCGAAGGGGCTGCGGAAGCCGAGCGGATTCGTGCGGACGCGGACAAGCAGCGTGAGGTGATTATCGCCAAGGCTTATCGCGATGCCCAGATCATCAAGGGCGAGGGGGATGCCAAGGCTGCTGCAATTTATGCTGAAGCCTTTAATCAGAATCCCGAGTTCTATAGTTTCTATCGTAGTCTTGAGGCTTATCGTAACAGCTTCAAAAACAAGAGCGACGTGATCGTCGTTGAGCCGAATTCCGATTTCTTCAAATACATGAAGAGCGTCGGGAGGAACGGCGAAAAAGCCGCTCGATGACCGATACCGTGCTCCTTGCGTTTGCGCTGATGCTGGTGCTGGAAGGTTTAATGCCTTTCATGGCGCCGGCTACCTGGCGCGAGACTTTTCGTCGTTTGATCCAACTCACCGATGGTCAGCTTCGCTTTATTGGCCTGACTTCGATGGTGATAGGTATTTTTTTGATAATGGTTTTTAGATGAACTGGTTATTGCCCGAATACATTGCCGATGCGCTGCCGCATGAGGCGGCTCAGATCGAACGTTTGCGGCGGATTGTGCTCGACCTTTTTCGTGTGCGCGGTTACGAATTGGTGATACCGCCGCTGCTTGAGCATATCGATTCCCTGCTGACCGGTTCTGGCTCCGATCTTTCCTTGCAAACGTTCAAGCTGGTCGATCAGCTTTCTGGGCGTACGCTGGGCGTGCGCGCCGATATGACGCCCCAGGTGGCGCGCATCGACGCGCATTTGCTCAATCGTCAGGGGGTGACCCGGTTGTGTTACTGCGATAGCGTGTTGCATACGCTCCCCGCTTCTCAGGCTTCGAGTCGCGAGCCGATTCAGCTCGGCGTGGAGTTGTATGGTTATGCCGGGATCGAGGCTGACCTCGAAGTGATTCGTTTGCTTGATGGGGCGTTAAAGGCTGCTGGGACGCCGGCATCGCGAATCGATATCGGACACGTTGGCGTGTTTCGCGCTTTGGTGCGCGGCGCCGGATTCGATGCCGAGTTTGAAGCGAAGATTTTGCAACTGTTGCAGAACAAGGATGTGCCGGGTTTGCGTGAATGTTGTGCCGATCTGGCCGAGCCCTATCGTTCGGCTTTGCTGCGCCTTCCCTCGTTGTTCGGTGGAATAGAGCTGCTAGATGTGGCCGAAAGCGCATTGCCAGCCTTGCCGGAAATTCATGCCGCACTGGAAACGCTGCGTCAACTGCAGTCGGCGATGCCGGATCTGCCGCTTTCTTTTGACCTTGCCGACTTGCGTGGTTATCACTATCACAACGGGGTTGTTTTTGCCGCTTATTTTCCGGGGTATCCCAGTGCGATTGCCCGAGGCGGAAGGTACGATGGCGTGGGTAAGGATTTCGGACGCGCCCGGCCGGCTACAGGTTTTTCGATGGATTTGCGGGAAGTGGCTCGATTGTCCGAAAGCCCGCAGCAGGTTGGAGCGATTCTGGCACCGTATTCGGCGAGGAATGCCAAGTTGTCTGATCGCATTGCCGAGTTAAGAGAGGCGGGCGAAGTGGTTGTTGAGTCGCTTCCGGGAGAGTCCGGATGTGAGGGACCTTTGTGCGATCGACGTTTGGTCGAAAGCAACGGGCAGTGGATTGTTCAGTCAATAGACAGGATTTGAAATGGCAAAGAACGTAGTGGTCGTCGGCACGCAGTGGGGCGACGAAGGTAAGGGCAAAATTGTTGACTGGCTGACGGACCATGCCCAGGGGGTGGTGCGTTTTCAGGGTGGTCACAACGCCGGGCATACGCTCGTGGTAGGCGAGAATGTTTATAAGTTGAATCTGGTTCCGTCCGGTATTGTTCGCCCAGGGGTGACTTGTTACATCGGCAACGGCGTGGTGCTGGATGTCCAGCACCTGCTTTCCGAAATAAAGCAACTTGAGGCGGGCGGCATCGAGGTTCGTTCGCGCCTGAAGATCAGTCCGGGATGTCCGTTGATTCTGGCCTATCATTCGGCGCTTGATCGTGCCCGCGAGGCGGCCAAGAGCGCTACAACCAAGATTGGCACGACCGGCAAAGGCATCGGCCCGACCTATGAAGACAAGGTGGCACGGCGTGCGCTGCGTGTTTACGACCTCTTCTACCCCGAGCGCTTTGCACAAAAACTCAAGGAAAACCTCGATTATCACAACTTTGTGCTGACCCAGTATCTGGGTGCCGAGGCTATCGATTACGAGGCGGTCTATGCGCAGGCGATGGCTGTGGCCGAGCAGATCAAGCCGATGGTCGTTGATGTGTCCGCCGCTTTGCATGAGGCCAATAAAGCCGGGCAGAATCTGCTTTTTGAAGGCGCCCAAGGTGCCTTGCTTGACATTGATCACGGTACTTATCCGTTCGTGACCTCGTCGAACTGCGTTGCCGGTCAGGCCTCGGCTGGTTCGGGCGTTGGCCCAGGCAAGCTCAATTATATTCTTGGCATCACCAAGGCCTATTGCACTCGCGTTGGCGGCGGCCCCTTCCCGAGCGAACTCGACATCGAGACGGACGGAACACCGGGGCATCAGATGTCGCAGGTTGGGCGCGAGTTCGGTACGGTGACCGGGCGCAAACGTCGTTGCGGTTGGGTCGACATTCCGGCACTGAAGCGTTCGATTCAGATCAATGGCGTGACCGGTTTGTGCATAACGAAACTTGATGTGCTTGACGGTTTGCCGGAACTGAATATTTGCACGGGTTATATGCTTAATGGTCAGCGTATCGACCTTTTGCCGATGGGATCGGACGAGGTTGCCGGTTGCCAGCCGATCCTTGAGACTATGCCCGGTTGGACTGAGTCCACGGTGGGCGCTACTTCGCACGAGGCTTTGCCGGCAACGGCACGCGCCTATCTTGCGCGGATTGAGGAGTTGTGCGAAATTCCTATTGACATTATTTCGACCGGGCCGGAGCGCGAGGAAACGATTTTGCGTCGGCATCCCTTCGGGTGATCGTGCTGGCTATTTGCGGCCTGTGTGCTTGTATGAAAAGCCGGCAGTTCGCCGGCTTTTTTCTTCGGCTGTTGTTGGGAGTGAAGCGGCTGGGTAGAAAAACCAGGTCAGAGTGGAATGCTTTGTCTTCGATAGATTCAATCGCTATTTATTGCGAAATGAGGTAGTCCATGGGCGTTCTTGATTGGTTCAAGAATCGATCGTCGCTGTTTGATGCGGATCGTCGGTCCAGTAGCCGGCCGTCACAGTTTGATGCGCAGCAGCGTGCCAATGAAATGACCTTGCAGGCGATCGACAAGGCCGTCACGCTAACCAATCCACGCCTGAAGCTTGTCCGTTCGTACCAGGAACGCCTGGCCCCCGCTATCGAAATCAGTGTTCGCCACATCCGCGAAATTGTTCTCGATGTGCCGCCGCCGATTCAGATCTCGGCGGCGCTTTGGTCTTCTCAGCCGGAGTTGCGCGCTTTCTTTGCCACAGCTTCCGATATTCCTTTGGCACTGGGGCGCTCCACCAACTTGCGCACTTTGGCGGCTAAATTTCCATCGCTTGAAGAGATTTATCTTGTCTTGGGGATGGCGTATAGCGAGCAGACCGTGCTTGGCATGTCGCTGGAAGGAAATACGGTGCAACGCGAGGTCGCGCAGAAAGTCGCTGGCTTTTCCGATTATCAGGTACGTATTTGCGGTAAGGAAGAGGCCGAAGTTCGTCGTTTGCTGGGAACCCAGACATTCGAGTATCTGGTGGCTCAGGCGCTGGCAGAAATTGGCGCCGAGCGATCGGAGCGAAGGGAGCTTAGCGAAAATCAGGCATTGATACGTTCCAGATTACGTTTGTTGCAGCAACAAGGTCCTGGTTTGGGTACGGTTTTCGGGAATGCACCAGAAAATTCAGCCAAGCAGAAGGAGCTTGAGGCGGAGCTGATGGAGAACGAACGTCAGCTGGAAGCGCTTGGCGGCGCCCAGTCGTCTCTGGAAAGCGAGCTGGAATGTTTGCGTGACGTGCTTGAACATCCTGATCGCTACCTCAGCGTTGAGCCCAAGCAGCTTCGGCTTAGCACGATGAATGTTATTCTGGATAACCGTAGTACCGATGTGGCTTCCGATGTTGCGTTTTCCTTGGCTGAGTTGAAAGGTACGCCGCAATTGCAAAGGGCCTTCGTGCTGGCGCGCTTTGACCGGGCCGAATTGCCGGAGGACAGGATTAATTTCGAAAATGCCGCCCGTTATCTTTAATCGAGGTGCGGGAAAAGAAAAAAGCCCCAACAGTATGAGTGTCGGCGCATCCGGCTCGATGTCGATGCGCATCAAAACGCCGTCTTCAGCGACCTTGACGGAAATCGCCTGCGCGCCCCCCGGCATATCGCCTTCATCAACGTCTGGACAGCCTACAGCCCCGCTGCCGGCTGGTCCAACATCGTTCGAGACTTCCTCTCCGCCCATGAAAAGGCCCTATCCGGCGACCTCTCCACGCTCAAAACCTTCACCAACACCACGCTTGGCCGCCCGTGGGAAGAAGAGATCGAAAAGAACGATGCCGACGAACTCAAGAATCGCGCCGAACCCTACGCACTGCACAGCGTCCCCATGGGCTGCCTGCTACTGCTGGCCGCAGTCGATACACAGGACAACCGGCTCGAAATCACCGTGCGCGGCTACGGCCGCGGCATGGAAACCTGGACCATTGCCCACGAAGTCCTCTACGGCAGCCCCGGCGAAGACGAAGTCTGGCACGACCTTGAAGAAATCCTCTTCGACACCGAATTTACGCATGCCAGCGGCCAAACGCTGCGCATTAACGCCTGCGCCATCGACACCGGCGGCCACTACACACAAGCCGTCTACGCCTTTGCCGAAAAGCACGGCCGGCGCCGCGTTTTTGCCGTAAAGGGCGCCAGCGGCCGCGAAAAACACATCAAAAACGGCGCGCAAAAAGTCGATATCGACTGGCGTGGCCGGCTCAAAAAGCGCGGCTTGATCCTCTGGCAGGTAGGAACCAACCTCGCCAAAGACCTCCTCCACAGCCGCCTGCAAAACACCAAGCCCGGGCCCGGATACATGCACTTTAGCAACGAGCTTTCCGACGAATGGTTCAAGCAGATGGCCGGCGAAGCGAGGGCCGAACGTCACGGCGTACGCGGCCGTGAACACCGCTGGACGCCCATGCGCAAACGGGTCGAAGCCTGGGATTGCGCCACCTACCTCGTCTGGCTCGAAACCCACCTAGACCTTGGGCGCAAGAGCCAAAAATTCTGGGACGAACTGGCAGACAAGGTTCAGCCCCAAATCGGCGATCTGTTTGCCCAGCCGTGGCAACCGACAGAACAGCAACACTAACAACACCAAAAACCAGAGCCAGAACCACTGGCCGCGCCGCTTTTGGCGGCAAGCCAAAGGGAGTCGCACCGGCCTTCGGGTCGAACCTTCCAGAGGAACTGGTAATGGCAGATTTGGGAACCCGCGTAAAAGACGTTGCCGCCGAAGTGGCCAACGACATCATGAAAGAGTGGGCCGCCGAGCTAGGGCGCGAGTTGGCAGAAAAGATCGAGCAGCGCCTGCGTCAAGAGATGGCCGGCGATCGCGGCTACATCAGCAACGAATCGACCGCCAGCCGCCAGCAAAAATACGACAGGGTTCGCCGCATGTTCAATGGCCGCAACGCCACCGCCATTGCCAAGGAACTGAAGATCGGGCGGACGACGGTGTACCGGATTCTGAAAACGGCGGGGTAAAAATTGGGTCAAGTTTTGACATTTTTTTGTTTGCCGCTATGCTTATCTTGCTGCTGAGAAAGAGGCAGCCGGGGGTGAGAGCCTGAATCAACGGCGGCGAAGAGCCGCTAGCGCAAGCCGTGCGGCTTTTTTATGCCTTGGTGCGTCCGTTTATGGGCGGCCGGGCGGAGGGAGCCGCAAGGCTCGCCGGTGCCGTTGCCGGTCTCTCAACCTCCGTTCGGTCTGCCCACCCGTTTGAGAGCGGGAGGGTGGTTCAAAGCCATCAACGGAGAATCGCCATGAAAACCCAATCCCCTGTTGTATTCAATTTCGTATCCAACGCTCTGCGTGTCATCCTGCGCGATGGAGAACCTTGGTTCGTCGCCGCCGACGTGTGCGAGGCGCTCTGTATCGAGAATAACCGCAACGCAACAGCTCGCCTTGATGACGACGAGAAGGGTGTCCATTTAATGGACACCCCAGGCTGCTGACAAAGCCTCCAAGAGATTGGGGGCTTTGTTGTATCTTGGGC
>CAZZDF010000099.1:0-6389 GCA_964652915.1 uncultured Propionivibrio sp.
TCGAATACATGTACGCCTTCAGCACCGCCGCCGCACAACGCGCCATCGTCATCATCCGCTTCACCGAAGCCGACCGCGCCGTCACCGAATTGCAGCAACGCGGCATCAACGTCATCGCGCCGATTGCACTGCTAGCGTAAGACCGAAGTGCCTCTAAGGAGAACGGCGTTGAGCAAACCTGGAAATCGAACCAGAATTCGCCGCCTTGCCGCCGGATTCGCGGCATTAACCATGCTGACCAGCGGACTCGCCGAAGCCCAATGGGTTTTCCTTGGAAGAAAGGCGGTCGGCGCTATCCGTCAAATGAGTGGAAGTCCCAAGAGCGGACAGGGCAACGGTTACGATTCCGCATCGGTGTTGCTCGATGCCAGCGCCGAGAAGGTTTATCAGAAGGCGCTGGCGATCATTACTGCCAACACGGCGTATCAAATCACGCAAAAAAACGACCAGGCACTGACTCTCGAATTCACCGACGGGAAAATAATCGCCGGATTACAGGTCAATTCGTTTGAAGAACGCCTGAGCCAGTTGTTGATCGTCTCCAACAGCGCACCTGCAGAAAAGTCGGGGAGTTCGCTGGTCGTCAATGGAGTTCTGCGCATCTGCAAAGAAATGAAGATTCACTGCGAGGTGGCTCCGCGTTGAAAACCCTCAACAGCCATAAACCCGCTCATCACCGATAATCTTCAGCCCGGTATCTGCAAGCTTCTGACGCGCGTCCGGGATATCCTGAATATCGATCATGAACAAGGCGCTGCTTCCGTCGTTCAGCACCCGCCCGTAGGCGTTGGTGAAATTGACGTCGGCGCGGACGACCTCTTTCAACAATTCATCCAGACCGCCGGGATTGTCGGGCATTTCGACCACGGCGATTTCGCGTAGAGCGGCTGACATACCGCCTTCGTTCAGCGCGCGCACAGCAAGTTCCGGATTGGAAACCATCAGATTCAGAATCCCCCAACCGTGGGCGGTGTGATTCAGGTGAATGGAACGGATGTTTATTGCCGCTTCGCGCAGGATGCCGGTCACTTTTTCAAGGTGACCGAGCTTGTTTTCAAGGAAGACGGAAACCTGATAGCTCATCTGAAACCTCCACAAAGGTTATTTGCCGCGACGATCAATCACCCGAACGGCCTTGCCTTCGGCCTTCGGAATCGACCCCGGCTCAACGAGGCGAATCAACGGCCGCACCAGCACTTCGTCGCGAATCAAGTGAACGATGCGCTTTTGTAGCCGATCGAGGAAAGCAATGTCGCCATTGAACCATTCGCGCTTGACCTCGACTTCAACGATCATTTCGTCCTGATCTTCGATGGTCTCCAGCGTAATCCGGTAATCGTCGCCGACTTCGGGCAATTTCATCAGTACGCCTTCGACCTGCATCGGGAAGATATTGCAGCCCTTGACGATGAACATGTCGTCCGAACGCCCCGAAATGCGATCCAGCCGGCGATGGCTACGCCCGCATGGGCATTCGCCGGGGAGAAAACGCGTCAGGTCGCGGGTGCGGTAGCGGATCACCGGCATGGCCTGCCGATCGAGCGTGGTCATCACCAGTTCGCCCACCTCACCGTCAGCAACGGGCTGCAGGGTAACGGGATCGATAATCTCGACAATGTAAGCGTCCTCCCAGACGTGCAAGCCATTCTGCTCGGTGCATTCGAAGGCAACGCCCGGCCCGTTCATTTCGGTCAGTCCAAACGAGTTGTACGCCTTGACGCCAAACATTTCCTCAATACGCCGCCGATGAGCTTCGGTATGCGGTTCGGCGCCGATCACCAGGGTATGCAGTTTGGTATCCCTGCGCGGATCGAGTCCTTCTTCCTTGAACACATCGAACAGCCGGCCAAGATAGCTGGGAATGGCGTGCGCCACGGTGGTGCCAAAATCCCGCATCAGCTTGATCTGGCGCAGGCTATTCCCCGCGCCAGCCGGAATGCTCAGGCAGCCCAGCCTTTCGGCGCCGTTCTGAAAGCCAAGACCGCCGGTAAACAAACCGTAGCCGCAGATGTTCTGGAACACATCGCTATCGCGCACGCCGGCGGCAAACATCGAGCGCGCCATCAGGTTCGCCCAACTGTCGAGGTCATGGCGGTTGTGATAAACCACCGCCGGGTTGCCAGTCGTGCCGCTCGAACTGTGCAGCCGCACGACCTCCCGCTTGTCCGCGGCAAGCAAGCCCCAGGGAAACGCGCTGCGCATGTCCTCTTTGGTGGTAAAGGGCAGTTCGCGAATTTGCTCGACCGAGCGAATTCCGGATTGCAGAAGGCGGCTGATTTCCTTCGACCTTCCGTAATACGGCGACTTGGCGGCCTGCCGGAGCGTGTCGTTCAACCGCTTGAGCTGAAGGCTTTCGAGGCCTTTGCGCTCAAGCTGTTCGAGTTCTGGTTCCCAATACATGGTGGCCGATGCCTACTTGGAAAAACAAAGCGCCAGATGCTCGGCATCCGGTTTTTTGGTAAACAGGCTGACCACAACGGTAAACAACAGGGACACCGGAACAGCAAAAACCAGCGGATCAATGTCCTTGAGCGGCGTTCCCGTGCCGAGTGAAGGCACGCCGAAGAATGCGTTACAGATACCCAGCGGCTTGGACACCTTCTCGAAAACAAAGAACAAAACAATCATGCTGACGACCAGGCCGCTGATGAACCCCGCATGCGCACCGGCCTTGCTGACGCCCTGCCAGAACAGGCCGAGCGCATAGATAGCCAGAAAGCTCCCCGCGCACAAGCCGAAGAACAGGGAAGTGCCGTTAACAATGATCGTCGCGCCATCCTTGAAAAAGGACGGCAGCAGGTAGGCAATCAGCGTACTGATCAGGATCGCCACCACCATGGCAATTCGCATGACGCGCACGGGGTTATCCGCTTTCATGCTCAAGCCTTTTTCCATAATGTCGTGACCAATGGCCGAGCCCATGGTGTGAAACTGCGAACTCATGGTCGACATTGCCGCGGCCAGCAAGGTAATCATGAACACGGCGGTATACCACTCCGGCATGTTTTCCTTGATGAACAAGGGGATGACGTTATCCGGCGCCCCGGCCGCCGCAATGGCGATCTTTCCTGCCGCATTGACAAAAAAGACGTTCGACAGCGCGCCAACCACGAAGGCCACACCGGTCATCAGCATGATGAAGACGCCACCAATGACCACGCCGCGGTTGAGTTCGCGGTCGCTTTTCACCGTCATGAAGCGAACAACGAGTTGTGGCTGCGCGAGAACACCGATTCCCACGCCGAGCACGACGGTCGAAATCAGCGTCCACCACAGCGGCGACATCAGTTCCGGCATCGCCGTCCAGCCGCGATGGCCTTTGGCGACCATGGCCGCAGGAACCTTGTCGGCAATGGCCGTCAACTGCTCATGCGCGGAGACGACGCCGCCGAGGGCGCTATAGGTAAACCACAGCAGGACAACCATGCCGAGCACCATGATGCCGCCCTGAAAAGCATCGGTATACATCACGCCTTTCATCCCGCCCATCATCACATAAGCACCGACGATCAGCACGATGATCAACAACGCCATGTTCTGCGACAAGCCCAGTGCAACCGTGAGAAAGCTGACGCCACCGAGCATCACCGCACCGGCGTAAAGCGGCATGGCAATGAAAATCACCGAAGCAGCGGCCATCTGCAAAAATTTCGAGTCGTAGCGCCGGGCGAGAAACTCCGGGAAAGTGTGGGCTTTAAGCTTGTGCCCCATGCTCCGCGTGCGTTTGCCGAAGACAACAAAGGCGATGAAGATGCCAAGAAAAATGTTGAGTACGGTCAGCCACAGGATGCCCATGCCGAAAACCGCCGCAGCGCCACCAAAGCCAACAATGGCCGCTGTCGAAATGAAAGTCGAGCCGTACGAAATGGCCATGATCACCGGATGCACCTTGCTGCCCGCAAGCAGGTAATCCTTGGCGCTCTTGGTCTGGATGTAGCCGAGATAGCCCAGCCCGGCGGTAATCGCCAGATAAATCAGCGTCGAAATCACCACCGTGCTATTCATTTGGCTTCTCCTTCAATTTCTTCCTGTTCCCAGGCTTCCTCTTCGGCGATCTCCCGGTCTTCCTCTTCCTGATTTGGTTTGTTCCAGTTGATGTACCCGTAAACGATGCATAGCAAAGTCGCCCCCAGCGACAAGAGATACGCCAGACTGACGCCAAAATCCCCCAATCCCAACATGACATGCTCCCCCAATGCGCCGACTGGTCAGTCGGTCGATAATAAAATGCACCCTGAATCCCCATCCGCCACTTTGTTTCAAGCGGTCTGATAGATCCCTTTACTCAATACCGAGCAAAAAAACTCCCACTCCCTGAAATACGCCGCCCGAACTTCGTCAGGCGAACTCCCTGCTTCGATTTCCAGCAAAACGTCCTTGCGGGTTTTTGCCAACAACCACTTGAGCAAATCAATCAATTGCTCGACCGGGTAGGCCAGATGGCCACGTTCCAACCCGGCAAAAGCCTCCGAAAAGTGCTTGTCGAATACTTCCTGCGCCTTGACCGCCAACCCGTCGCGCGGCAATCGGGCAATACGCACGATCAGGCCGAGCATCGCCGGGTACTGCAAATACCATTCGATGGCGATCCGCGAAATGTAATTGAAGCGCTGGAGGATATCGGCAGGCAACGGCGCATTTGAGGCTGAAACCTGGTTCTTGATATGTCGGTACAAAGCCTCCCAGCTTTGCTCCATGCAATAGAGGTATAGCTCCTCTTTCGAACTGATGTATTCGTACAAGCCACCCTTGGATATGCCTGCGGCAGTCACAATGCGATCCAGCGAAGCCGCCGCAAAATCGTTCGCCCCAAACTCGGCCAGCGCCGCTTTGAGGATGTTTTCCTGCTTTTCCGGAAATAGTTGAAAAAACGCCTGCTTCATCAAAAATTCTGCCGACTGACAAGTCGGCAGAATTTAGACCCTACTGATGGTGGTGTCAATCAACGAACATGCAATGAACAAGAATCGAACAAGCCCGGCTTTGTCGACCAAAACCGGGGGTCGACCCGCTCAATCCACCGGGAAGAAGCGATAGGAGCCAGGATAAGGCCAAGCCACACCATCGTTGGCCTTGATTGCACCAACAATCGGAAACACGATGCACAGAAGCCCGAGAACGATCAACAGCGGAATGCCGATCAGGACAAAACTCAGCATGAAGCAGACCACACCGGCAATAAACGCGGTAAGCATCCAGTTGGCCACAATGCGGCCATGCTGATCGATGAGCGGCGACTCGTTCTTCTTGACCTGCCACAGGACGATCGGCACAACCAGCCCGGCCAGCGGAATAAGAAAGCCACAGAATTGCGAGAGATGAATGATGAGCGCCCAGGTTTTGTCGTCCATCTGCGTATTGATCGACACCTGATTAGGCTTGCTCTCTCCGGCCTGCTGACCGTTCAGCAAAGCGCTTTTGCTCGTCTGATACTCTTCTTCGGTGATCGCGCCGTTTTGCCGCAATTGGTTAAGTTTCTCGATTTCGTCAGCCATGCTCATTTGAATGCCTCCCGCAGCAGGTTATATAAGGAAAACCGGTTCAAGTACCCGCCTTTCTGGAAAGACCGGCACTTTCATTTGCCATACTAGCACTTCAGACCGAAAGCTCGAAAATACTGTCCGGAACGTTGTTCTGCGCCGATCGGCTCTTCTATAATGAGGCGCACCCACCGGAATCTTCGAAGGAGGTTTTCTTTGCCATGACTGCACCGGAAAACAAGCTCGATCCAGGCCAGACGAATAGCCCCGCCGATAAGGCGCCTGGCCAAGCCGGGTCGATCAGTAATCTCGAAGCACTGGTATTCCGAACGCTGATCGACATTCTGCCCGACCGGATTTACGCCAAGGACCGAGAAAGCCGGTTCATCCTGGCCAACCAGGCCGTTGCCCAGCGCATGGGACAAAGCTCACCCGACGGTTTGATTGGAAAAACCGATTTCGACTTTTACCCAAAAGACATCGCAACCGAATACTACGCAGTCGAACAGGCACTCATTCAATCAGGCGAGCCGTTGATTGCCTGTGAACAACAGGTCACCGATCTGAGCACCGGCCTGCCCGGGTGGCTTGAAACCACAAAACTCCCCTTACGCGATGCGCAAGGACAAATCATCGGGCTCGTTGGTGTTGGCCGCGACATCACCGAACGCAAACGTTCCGAAACGGCCCTCGAGGAATTGGTCGCTCTACGCACGGAGGAACTGGAGGCTGCAAAATCCGCCGCCGAGGCTGCCAACCAGGCGAAAAGCGCCTTTCTGGCTAGGATGAGTCACGAAATCCGCACGCCAATGAATGCCATTCTGGGCATGGCCAGCATTTTGCGAAGCGGGACAGTTTCCCCCATCCAGGCAAATCGTCTCGAAAAAATCGACACCGCAGCCAAACACT
>CAZZDF010000100.1:0-6385 GCA_964652915.1 uncultured Propionivibrio sp.
TTTCCGCGGTTGGCCGGATGAAGTTCAATCGTCGCGTTGCTCGTCAGGACGTTGTTGAACACAAGGTTATGGTCAAGCACGTTCCGGCCAAGCGTGACGCGATTGTTAGCGCGATCGTCGAGGCCGCCGGTGGCTCTGCCGCTGCCGTCGAGCAGCTGTTGTCGGAGCTCAACTACGGCATGCGCGCCGTTGCCGAGAACCTGACCGAAGCCGACGCAACGGCTTTGTCGGCGAAGTTAAAGAGTCTCGGTGTGGTTAGCGAAGTACGCGAGCAACTGACGCTCTCGCCGCGCGATATCGTCGAAGTCATCAAGATTTTGGTTGAGCTGCGTAATGGCCGTGGCGATATCGACGATATCGATCACCTTGGTAACCGTCGTGTGCGTTCGGTCGGCGAATTGGCTGAAAACCAGTTCCGCGCCGGTTTGGTGCGCGTCGAGCGTGCTGTCAAGGAGCGCTTGTCGCAAGCCGAGTCGGATAACCTGATGCCGCACGATTTGATCAACGCCAAGCCGATTAGCGCTGCGGTCAGAGAATTCTTCGGTTCCAGCCAGCTGTCGCAGTTTATGGATCAAACCAACCCGCTCTCCGAGATTACGCACAAGCGCCGTGTTTCGGCCCTTGGCCCGGGCGGTTTGACCCGCGAACGCGCCGGTTTCGAAGTGCGCGACGTGCATCCGACGCACTATGGTCGTGTCTGCCCGATCGAAACACCGGAAGGTCCGAACATTGGTCTGATCAATTCGCTGGCGCTTTTTGCCCGCACCAATGAATACGGCTTCCTGGAAACGCCTTATCGTAAGGTGATCGATAGCAAGGTTACCGATCAAATTGAATATCTTTCGGCGATTGTCGAAGGTGGTTACATCATCGCTCAGGCCAATGCCACATTGGGCGAAGATGGACAGCTTCTTGACGAATTGGTCACCTGCCGCGAGAAAGGCGAAACCATTCTGGCCGAGCCGTCCCGTGTTCAGTACATGGACGTCGCGCCGGGGCAGATCGTGTCTGTTGCTGCTTCGCTGATTCCGTTCCTTGAGCACGATGACGCGAACCGTGCCTTGATGGGTGCCAACATGCAGCGTCAGGCGGTGCCGTGCTTGCGTCCGGAGAAGCCGCTGGTCGGTACCGGTATCGAGCGCACCGTCGCCGTTGACTCGGGTACGGCTGTGCAGGCATTGCGTGGCGGCAAGGTCGATTACGTCGATGCCTCGCGCATCGTGGTCCGCGTGCATGATGATGAAACCGTACCGGGTGAAGTCGGCGTCGATATTTATAATCTGGTGAAGTACACCCGTTCCAACCAGAACACCAACATCAACCAGCGTCCGCTGGTGCGCGTTGGCGATGTGATCGCCAAGGGCGACGTGGTCGCCGACGGGGCTTCGACCGACAAGGGCGAATTGGCGCTTGGTCAGAACATGTTGCTGGCCTTCATGCCGTGGAATGGCTATAACTTCGAAGATTCGATCCTGATCTCCGAGCGCGTGGTTGCCGAAGACCGCTTCACTTCGATTCACATCGAGGAATTGACGGTCGTCGCGCGTGATACCAAGCTCGGCCCGGAAGAAATTACCCGCGACATCGCATCTCTCGGTGAAGCGCAACTGTCGCGTCTTGATGAATCCGGCATTGTCTACATTGGTGCCGAAGTCGAGGCCGGTGACGTGCTGGTTGGTAAGGTGACGCCGAAGGGCGAAACCCAGCTGACGCCGGAAGAGAAGCTGCTGCGTGCGATCTTTGGCGAGAAAGCTTCCGATGTGAAGGACACCTCGCTGCGCGTTCAGTCGGGCATCGCCGGTACGGTTATCGACGTTCAAGTTTTCACTCGTGAAGGCATCGAGCGCGACAAGCGCGCCCAGTCGATTATTGATGATCACCTGCGCGGCTACAAGCTGGATCTGGCTGACCAGATGCGTATCGTCGAGCGCGATACCTTTGCTCGTGTCGAGCGTCTGGTGGTCGGTAAGCCCGCCAATGGCGGTCCGAAGCGTCTGGCCAAGGGCACGCAGATTACCAAGGAATACCTCGACGGAATCGATCCGCACCACTGGTTCGACATCCGCATGGCCGACGATGAAGTGGCGCAACAGCTCGAATCGCTGCGTGAAGGCCTGGAGCAAACCCGCAAGGACTTTGATGTCGCTTTCGAAGAGAAGCGCAAGAAACTCACGCAGGGTGACGAACTGCCGCCGGGCGTGCAGAAGATGGTCAAGGTTTATGTGGCGGTGAAGCGCCGCCTGCAGTCCGGCGACAAGATGGCCGGTCGCCACGGTAACAAGGGTGTGGTCTCGCGCATCGTGCCGGTTGAGGATATGCCGCACATGGCTGATGGCCGCCCGGTCGACATCGTTTTGAACCCGCTGGGCGTTCCTTCCCGGATGAACGTCGGTCAGGTGCTGGAAGTCCACCTCGGCTTGGCTGCCAAGGGGCTTGGCTATCGCATTGGCGAGATGCTGCGCCGTCAGGCCAACGTCAAGGAAATGCGTGAATTCCTTGGCAAGGTCTATAACAGCAACGGCAAGTCCGAGGATCTTGATCAGCTCAACGATCATGAAATCATGGAGATGGCGGGTAATCTGGAGGGCGGTGTTCCCTTTGCGACGCCGGTGTTTGACGGCGCCAAAGAGGAAGAGATCAAGGAGATGCTGCGCTTGGCAGGCATGCCGGAATCCGGTCAGATGACGCTGTACGATGGACGTACCGGCGAGCAGTTTGAGCGTCAGGTCACCGTTGGCTACATGCACGTGCTCAAGCTGCACCACCTGGTTGATGACAAGATGCACGCCCGTTCGACCGGCCCGTATTCGCTGGTAACGCAGCAGCCGCTCGGTGGTAAGGCGCAGTTCGGTGGTCAGCGTTTCGGTGAAATGGAAGTCTGGGCACTTGAGGCCTACGGCGCTTCCTACGTGTTGCAGGAAATGTTGACAGTCAAGTCCGACGACGTGAATGGCCGAACCAAGGTCTACGAGAGCATCGTCAAGGGCGATCACAAGATCGAGGCTGGTATGCCGGAGTCCTTCAATGTGCTGGTTAAGGAAATTCGGTCCCTGGGGATCGATATCGACCTTGAGCGTTATTGATGGTCTGCTGTGGCAGTTGAAGGACAGTAGCCGCAGCCTGTGCTGCGGCTTGTGGAATTAGGGTTCTCACCCCGGACGGAGTGAAAGATGAAAGCACTGCTTGATTTGTTTAAACAGGTAACGCAGGAAGAGCAATTCGACGCGATTACCATTGGCCTTGCCTCGCCGGACAAAATTCGTTCCTGGTCGTATGGCGAAGTCAAAAAGCCGGAAACGATCAACTATCGCACCTTCAAACCGGAGCGCGATGGTTTGTTCTGCGCCAAGATTTTCGGGCCGATCAAGGATTACGAATGTCTGTGCGGTAAATACAAGCGCCTGAAGCACCGTGGCGTGATCTGCGAGAAATGCGGCGTTGAAGTGACGCTATCCAAGGTGCGGCGCGAGCGCATGGCGCACATCGAACTGGCTTCGCCGGTTGCCCATATCTGGTTCCTGAAGAGCCTGCCGAGCCGTCTCGGTATGGTGCTTGACATGACCCTGCGCGACATCGAGCGGGTGCTTTATTTTGAAGCCTTTGTTGTGTGCGATCCCGGTATGACGCCGCTGACGCGTGGCCAGTTGCTGACCGAAGACGACTATTTGGCCAAGGTCGAAGAGTACGGCGACGATTTCTATGCGGCGATGGGCGCCGAAGGCGTTCGCGAGCTGCTGCGCTCGATCGATTTGTCGAGCGAAGTGGATAGTCTGCGCGCCGAGCTTGAAACGACGACGTCGGAAACCAAGAGCAAAAAGTTCTCCAAGCGTTTGAAGATTCTCGAAGGCTTCCAGAAGTCTGGCATCAAGCCCGAATGGATGGTGCTCGAAGTGTTGCCGGTGCTCCCGCCGGATCTGCGTCCGCTGGTACCGCTTGATGGCGGGCGTTTCGCCACGTCCGACCTGAATGATTTGTATCGTCGGGTGATTAATCGTAACAACCGTCTGAAGCGCCTGTTGGAGCTCAAAGCGCCGGAAATCATCGTGCGCAACGAGAAGCGCATGCTTCAGGAAGCCGTTGATTCGTTGCTCGACAACGGTCGTCGCGGCAAGGCCATGACCGGAGCCAACAAGCGTCCGCTGAAGTCGCTGGCTGACATGATCAAGGGTAAGGGCGGTCGTTTCCGTCAGAACCTGCTCGGTAAGCGCGTTGACTACTCGGGTCGTTCCGTCATCGTCGTTGGTCCGCAGCTCAAATTGCATCAGTGCGGTTTGCCCAAGCTGATGGCGCTGGAACTGTTCAAGCCGTTCATCTTCAACAAATTGGAGTTGATGGGACTGGCGACGACGATCAAGCAGGCCAAGAAGATGGTCGAAATGCAGGAGCCGGTGGTTTGGGACATTCTCGAAGACGTGATCCGCGAGCATCCGATCATGCTGAACCGCGCGCCGACTCTGCACCGTCTTGGTATTCAGGCTTTCGAGCCGACCTTGATCGAAGGCAAGGCGATTCAGCTGCACCCGCTGGTCTGTGCCGCGTTCAACGCCGACTTTGACGGTGACCAGATGGCCGTCCACGTACCGCTGTCGCTTGAAGCGCAGATGGAATGCCGCACCCTGATGCTGGCTTCGAACAATGTGTTGTCGCCGGCCAACGGCGAGCCGATCATCGTTCCGTCGCAGGATATCGTGTTGGGTCTCTACTATGCGACCCGCGAGCGGATTAATGCCAAGGGCGAAGGCATGGTCTTCCCCGATCTGGCAGAGATCACCCGTGCCATGCAGGCCGGCGAGTTGGATATTCATGCCAAGATCTCGGTGCGCATCAAGGAATACGAGAAGGACGGTAACGGCGGTTGGAAAGAGAAGATTACCCGCTACAACACGACTGCCGGTCGTGCCTTGCTGTCCGAAATTCTGCCGAAGGGGCTGCCGTTCAGCGTTCTTGATCGTCCGCTCAAGAAGAAAGAGATTTCCAAGCTGATCAACTCGGCGTTCCGTCGTTGCGGCTTGAAGGAAACCGTCGTTTTCGCCGACAAGCTGATGCAGAACGGCTATCGTCTGGCAACACGCGCCGGTATCTCGATCTGCTCGGATGATATGTTGGTGCCGACGCAGAAGAGCGAAATCATTTCCGCTGCTGAAAAGGAAGTCAAGGAAATCGAAGGCCAATACACCAACGGTCTGGTGACCAACGGTGAGCGTTATAACAAGGTCGTCGATATCTGGGGCCGCACCGGTGATCAGGTTGCCAAGGTGATGATGGAGCAGCTTGGCCACGAAGAGGTGATCGATCGCCACGGTAAGAAGGTCAAGCAAGAGTCGTTCAACTCGATCTACATGATGGCGGATTCAGGCGCCCGGGGTTCGGCTGCGCAGATTCGTCAGCTGGCCGGTATGCGGGGCTTGATGGCCAAGCCGGACGGCTCGATTATTGAAACACCGATTACCACCAACTTCCGCGAAGGTCTGAACGTTCTCCAGTACTTCATTTCGACGCACGGTGCGCGTAAGGGTCTGGCCGATACCGCTTTGAAGACCGCCAACTCGGGTTATTTGACTCGTCGTCTGGTGGATGTGACGCAGGATCTGGTTGTGACCGAGGAAGATTGCGGGACCGACAACGGCGTGACGATGAAGGCGCTGATTGAGGGCGGTGAGGTGATTGAGCCCTTGCGTGAGCGCATTCTGGGTCGCGTAGCGATCAACGATGTGGTTGATCCGGAAACCGATGAAACGGTTGTTGAAGCGGGCACGCTGATCAACGAGGATATCTGCGATCTGATTGACCAACTCGGTATTGACGAAGTGAAGGTGCGGACGCCGCTTACCTGCGATACGCGTTATGGTTTGTGTGCCAAGTGTTATGGCCGTGATCTCGGGCGTGGAACGCTGGTCAATATTGGCGAGTCGGTAGGGGTGATTGCCGCCCAGTCAATCGGTGAGCCGGGAACTCAGCTCACCATGCGGACCTTCCACGTCGGTGGTGCCGCGTCTCGTGCGGCGGTGGCCAGCCAAGTGGAGACCAAGAGCGCCGGTGTGGTGCGCTTTACCGCCACGATGCGCTACGTCACCAGCGCCAAGGGTGAAAAGATTGTCATTACCCGTTCCGGCGAGGTGGTGATTACCGACGACAACGGTCGCGAGCGTGAGAAGCACAAAGTGCCTTACGGTTCGACCCTGCAGGTGGCTGATGGCCAGCAAGTCAAGGCCGGCACGAAATTGGCGACCTGGGACCCGCATACCCGTCCGATCATTGCCGAATACGCCGGTACGGTGAAGTTCGAGAACGTCGAGGAAGGCGTGACGGTCGCCAAGCAGATCGACGAAGTGACCGGCCTTTCCACGCTGGTGGTGATCGATCCGAAGCGCGGCGGCAAGGCGCA
>CAZZDF010000101.1:0-6338 GCA_964652915.1 uncultured Propionivibrio sp.
ATCTTGTGCGCGCTGCCTGGCACAACCAGTGGATGTACACCAACCATAAAGGCACTCCGAAGCAAGACGTGGCAAAAAACTAGCCACATACCATCATCAGCGCATCCCCGGCATCATCCCCTTCATTCCGCGCATGAGCTTGGCAATTCCGCCTTTTGAAAACTGTTTCATCATCTTCTGCGTTTGCTCGAACTGTTTAAGCAAACGATTGACTTCCTGTACCTGTACCCCGGCCCCGGCAGCAATACGGCGTTTCCGCGAGGCTTTCAGCAATTCCGGTTTGCTTCGCTCGACCGGGGTCATCGAATTGATGATCCCTTCGATACGCTTGACGGCTTTATCCTCTGCTCCACCCTGCATTTGACTCGCAGCTTGTGCAAACTGCGCCGGCAACTTATCGAGCATCGAAGACAGGCCGCCCATTTTACGCATCTGACCGATCTGCTCCTTAAAGTCGTTCAGATCAAAGGACTTGCCCGATCTTAGCTTCTTGGCAAACTCCACAGCCTGCTGCTCGTCAATGCCTTTCTTTGCCTCCTCGATCAGCGACAGCACATCGCCCATGCCGAGGATTCGTGAAGCCATCCGCTCAGGGTGGAATGGCTCGATTCCGGTGAGTCTTTCCCCAACGCCAGCATACTTGATTGGCCGGCCAGTCACATGGCGTACAGAAAGCGCCGCCCCCCCTCGCGCATCACCGTCCAGCTTGGTCAGAATAATGCCCGTCAACGGTAAGGCCTCGCCGAACGCTTTGGCCGTATTAATGGCATCCTGGCCGAGCATCGCATCAACAATAAACAAGGTCTCAATTGGCGAAACTGCCGAATGCAGCTCGGCAATCTCTTTCATCATCGCCTCATCAATCGCCAGGCGCCCTGCCGTATCAACTAGCAACACGTCGTGATAATGCCGTCTGGCCCAATCAACGGCATTACGTGCGATATCAACCGGTTTTTCCGTCGAAGAGGAAGGGAAGTAATCGACGCCCGCTTGCTCAGCAACCGTCTTCAACTGCTCGATAGCCGCCGGCCGATAGACGTCACAGGAAACAACCAATACCTTTTTCTTTTGTGTTTCCTTCAGCAGCTTGGCCAATTTGCCGACCGTCGTAGTCTTGCCCGCTCCTTGCAAACCAGCCATCAGGACAATGGCTGGCGGCTGCGTTGCCAGATTCAATCCGCTATGCGCTTCGCCCATCAATTGCGTCAACTCGCGATGAACGACGCCAACCAATGCCTGCCCCGGAGTCAAGGAGCCAATCACCTCCTCGCCAACCGCTTTTTCCTTGACCGAGGCAATCAGCGCTTTCACTGCTGGCAATGCGACATCGGCCTCCAGCAAAGCCAGACGAACCTCGCGTAGCGCATCAGCAATATTGTCTTCGGTGAGGCGCGCCTCGCCACGAAGCGTTTTCATCACGCGGGCAAGACGTTGAGTCAGGTTATCGAGCATTTGGTTTCTCGCTTGGTGTAGACTGAAAAAATGACGGACATTCTACTGCACCTTGCGCCCCCCATCGCCGCATGTCTGCTTTACGCCGGACTGGGATTCCATTTCTGGCATACCCGCTGGCATCAAACCCATAAGCTGCCGCCCCCCTTATCGATGCGTTCATGGGAGCGCGGAGCGATTCTCCTAGCCGTAGTTCTTCAAGGCATGAGCCTGTACGACGGAATATTCGGCGCCAGCGGAATGCAATTCTCGTTCAGCTACGCACTTTCACTGATGTTATGGTTGGCGGTACTCATTTACTGGCTAGAAAGCTACTCCCCCGGAATGGACGGCCTGCAACCACTCGCGCTGCCGCTTGCCGCGAT
Source organism: uncultured Propionivibrio sp. (assembly GCA_964652915.1). Lineage (GTDB taxonomy): Bacteria > Pseudomonadota > Gammaproteobacteria > Burkholderiales > Rhodocyclaceae > Propionivibrio. The sequence continues at coordinate 1,818 of CAZZDF010000101.1, forward strand.
CTGTTCGGTTCTGCCGCTCGTTTTTCCAAAAGTTCATGTCATTCCTCACGCCAACGACTGGAGTTTCAAATTTCATTTCGTCACGGCAATGCTGGCTTACAGTTTCGTAACCCTATCTGCTCTGCATGCGATATTCATGGGAATTGTCGAGCGCAAGCTTCATCATGGCCTACTCGACAAACAGCTGATCAATCTGCCACCACTATTGGCCCTCGAGCACATCCTCTTTCGGCTAATCATCGTCGCGTTTATTTTTCTGACCACCGCACTGGCAAGTGGCATGGTGTTTTCCGAAACGGTTTTTGGCAAAACGATTGCTTTCGATCACAAAACGCTGTTCGCCATTGCGGCCTGGGGGATTTTCGCGGTTTTACTTATCGGCCGTCATTTTTATGGATGGCGCGGCCGAATTGCCTTGCGTTGGACATTAACCGGATTCCTGCTGCTTCTGCTCGCGTACATTGGCAGCCGTTTCATCTCTGAAATTCTGCCTGGCCACCTTTAAGGCACGACTCAATGTTGAGTGTTACAGTCGGTTTTTCGAAGTTCAATTCATTGCCTTGTTTACAAACAAGACAACTCAATGCATCATCAAGGCGACATACTCTTTACCCGAATTAAAATTGCGGTCTTTCAGGTGCATTTGATTCCTTAATAACAATCATGGCTGCCAGTCCTCAACAATCGTCGCTTAGCGGCCTAGCGCGTGCGCTCGTCCAGGCAGGCCGCATCAAGGAAGGCGAAGCCGAAGCTTTACTCAGCCAAGCTGCCGCGACAAATACCACGTTTATTGAGCAACTCGTCAGCACAAAGAAAGCTGCCCCATCGGACATTGCCCGATTTGCCGCCGACACTTTCGGCTATCCATTACTCGACTTGAGCGCTTTTGACGATGCGCACATCCAGCAGGCAACCATTGACCGCAAGCTGATTTCCACCCATCGGGTCATCCCGCTTCACAAGCGGGGCAACCGTCTATCAATCGCCATCGCCGACCCAACCAACTTACGGGCGCTTGACGAAATCCGTTTCCAGACTGGGATGGCGGTCGATCCGGTCATCGTCGACGAAAGCCAACTATCCCCATTGGTAGCAAAGCTATCAACGTCGGCAGAAGAAACCTTAAAGAATCTTACTAATGAGGACATCAATCTTGATTTTGGCGACGACGAAGCAGCAGAAAAGGTAGACGATGCGGCAGCGATGGAAGTCGACGACGCCCCGGTCGTCAAGTTCATTCAAAAAATGCTGCTGGACGCCATCAACGAAGGCGCCTCAGACATTCATTTTGAACCTTACGAAAAAAACTACCGCATCCGTTTCCGTGCAGACGGCATTTTGCGAGAAGTTGCCGCCCCTCCCTTGGTTATCAAGGAAAAAATCGCCTCCCGGATCAAAGTCATTTCCCGACTCAACATCGCAGAAAAACGTGTTCCGCAAGACGGGCGGATGCGGCTTGTTTTATCGAAGAGCCGCGCCATCGATTTCCGGGTCAGCACACTGCCAACAATGTACGGCGAAAAAATCGTCTTGCGTATTCTTGACCCGAGCAGCGCGACGCTCGGTATCGATGCCCTTGGTTACGAACCCGAACAAAAAGCGCTGCTACTTGACGCAATTGAACGTCCCTATGGCATGGTTCTGGTGACCGGCCCAACCGGTTCCGGCAAGACCGTTTCTCTTTACACTTGCCTAAATATCCTCAACAAACCGGGTATCAATATTTCAACCGCTGAAGACCCAGCGGAAATCCCGTTGCCGGGAATCAATCAGGTCAACATCGATGACCGACAAGGACTGACCTTTCCTATTGCACTCAAAGCATTCTTGCGCCAAGACCCGGACATCATCATGGTCGGTGAAATCCGCGATCTAGAAACCGCCGAAATCGCCATCAAAGCCGCACAAACGGGACACATGGTGCTTTCAACCCTGCATACCAATGACGCCCCGTCGACGCTTACACGCCTGATGAACATGGGTATCCCGACGTTCAACATCGCGTCGAGCATTCTGCTGATTACCGCGCAACGACTGGTACGCCGTCTTTGTGCCTGTAAGAAGCCCATTGAAGTACCAGTCGAAACCCTGCTAAACGCCGGTTTCACCGAAGAAGACCTCGACGGCAGTTGGACGCTCTACGGACCAGGGGAATGCGCCCGTTGCAAAGGTAGTGGCTATAAAGGACGAGTGGGTGTCTATCAGGTCATGCCGGTCACCGAAGACATTCAGCGCATGATCATGGCCAATGCAACATCACTGGACATTGCCATCCAAGCTAAAAAGGAAGGCGTCAATGACCTGCGCCGTTCCGGCTTGCTCAAAGTAAAACAAGGACTTACGTCTCTTGATGAAATTCTGGGAAGCACTAACGTATAAAGAACATCGAAGGGAGTCAGCATGGCGACTGCAACGAAACCGGCAAAGCGCACTCAGGAAGTTAAAGAAACTACATTCAACTGGGTCGGCAAGAACAAAGCTGGGAAAATCGTTCGCGGGGAACAACGGGCGACCACAGAAGCAGTCGTCAGCGCGACCTTAAGACGACAGGGGATTCTGGTTACGAAAATTTCAAAACAGGGTTTCAAAAGCGGTGGAAAAGTAACCGAAAAAGACATTGCGCTCTTCACCCGCCAACTAGCTACGATGATGAAATCCGGGGTTCCTCTACTGCAATCCTTTGAAATCGTAGGAAGGGGGCATGAAAACCCTGCAGTAAGCAAACTTTTGCTCGACATCAAGGCGGATGTCGAAACCGGCAGCTCACTATCACAAGCATTTCGTAAGTTTCCGTTGTACTTTGACCAACTTTACTGCAATCTCGTTGGTGCTGGGGAACAAGCCGGTATTCTCGAAACCCTCCTTGATCGCCTGGCAACCTACAAAGAAAAAATGCTGGCGATTAAATCCAAGATCAAGTCCGCCTTGTTCTACCCGGTCGCCATTATCATAGTCGCCTTCATCATCACCGCAGTGATCATGATATTCGTAATACCTGCATTTAAACAAGTATTTACGAGTTTTGGCGCTGATCTTCCCGCGCCGACATTGTTTGTGATGGCGATTTCGGATATTTTTGTGGCCTACTGGTGGGCCATTTTCGGATCAATCGGCGGCGGCGTTTTTGCCTTCTTTTACATGTGGAAACGCTCGGAGGCCATGCAATTCACCATGGACAGACTCCTCCTTCGCGTACCTGTTTTCGGCCCGCTGGTAAAAAAATCCGTAATGGCCCGCTGGACCCGCACGCTTTCAACCATGTTTGCAGCCGGCGTCCCCTTGGTTGAATCTCTTGACTCTGTTGGCGGAGCAGCAGGCAACTACGTTTACAAAGTTGCGACCAGACAAATCCAGGGAGAAGTGAGTACCGGAATAAGCCTAACCTCCGCCATGCAAAACACCCAACTTTTTCCGAATATGGTGACTCAGATGGTCGCAATTGGCGAAGAATCAGGCGCTCTGGATTCGATGTTAGGAAAAGTTGCCGACTTTTTTGAGCAAGAAGTCGACGATGCTGTTGAAGCAATGTCCAGCCTAATGGAACCAATAATTATGGTCGTATTAGGAACGCTGATTGGTGGAATGGTGGTCGCGATGTACTTGCCAATATTCAAGCTAGGTGCGGTTGTTTAGCCGCAAGCCCCTCGTCACATCAAACAATGGAACCTGTTTCATTCATACTTTCCGGCTGCCTGATCGGCCTCCTGGTCGGCAGCTTCCTTAACGTCGTCATCCATCGCCTCCCAAAAATGATGGAGCGTGACTGGCGGAATCAGTGTGCCGAGTTACGCGGTGAAGATCCGCCAGAAGACGAACCGCTTTCGCTGGCCGTGCCTCGTTCGCGCTGCCCGCAATGCGGGCATCCGATCTCCGCGCTGGAGAACATCCCGATTATCAGCTGGCTGATTCTGGGAGGAAAATGCTCTGCCTGCAAAGCACCAATCTCGATTCGCTACCCGCTCATCGAAGCAACAACTTGCGTACTAACAGCCTTATCGGCGGCCTATTTCGGGCCAACCTGGAATGCGGTTGGCGCCATCCTGTTGATCTGGGCGCTGATTGCCTTAACCTGTATCGACTTCGATACGCAGCTTCTACCTGACTCGATTACGCTTCCCCTTCTCTGGCTTGGCCTGATCTTTAACCTGTTCGATACTTTCACTGATATCAAATCGGCGGTAATTGGCGCAGCAGCCGGCTATCTGTCGCTTTGGCTGGTCTACTGGGGTTTCAAGCTAGCTACCGGCAAAGAAGGCATGGGTTACGGCGATTTCAAACTACTGGCTGCTATTGGCGCTTGGCTCGGCTGGCAGATACTCCCATTGACTATCCTTCTATCGTCACTGGTAGGTGCCGTAGTTGGCATTGGCCTCATCGTTCTGGCAAAACACGGTCGCAACGTCCCCATTCCCTTTGGGCCCTACCTGGCCTCCGCCGGATTGCTTTCTCTCTTTTGGGGCAAGGAGCTCACGCAAACCTATCTCCTCCTGATGTAATGGGTTGAAATATCGACAAATTACC
>CAZZDF010000102.1:0-6322 GCA_964652915.1 uncultured Propionivibrio sp.
CACGCTGGCCGCCATTGAAATGGGCGACCAGGAAATTGCCGATCTCTGCCTGCACGCCCTCGACACCGAATGCCCTGCCACCAGCCAGGACGGACGCTCATTTCGCCCCAAAGCCTCCATCTGGGCACATGCCGTTGAAATGATGGCAGTAAGCGCGCGGACCGATGGCTTTCGCCGCCTGATCGAAACCCCATGCCGTAGCGACAATGGTCCGGTGATTGTCGAGCTCAACTACCCCGATGTACTGGTCGCCAAAGCCGTACACGACAAACCAAGCCTGCAGGCCACGCTCTACCCGGGCAGCAGCGCCGCACGACAACGTATCGGGCTGGCCGGATTGCAGCCCGGTGCACGCTATCGCAGCAAGGGCTGCGAAGAAAAACTGATTCACGCCTCGCCCGAAGGCCGCGCAGAGCTTCACGTCCATCTCGACGGACGCAAGGAAATCTGCGTATCCCCGATGATTTAACAAAGGAGATAACCATGGCTTGTTGCGTATTATTCGCCGCAGTAATCGCCGGAATCCTCTGTGTGCTACGCCTGCTGGGCAAACACGACAGCAACTCAGCGCATCGCTGGCAACTACCAGCAAAAGACCCGCATGAAGAAAGCTGACGCCTCCGTGCGGAATGAACTGACGCAGCGCTTGCGCAGCTTCAAGCATGCCGCCACAGGAATTTGGCATGCGCTCGGCAATGAACGCAATTTGCAGATTCACTGTATCTGTTCGCTACTCGTACTGGCTCTTGCGTGTGCACTAAAACTCGATTTCCACGACTGGTTCTGGCTCATCTTCGCCATAGTGCTCGTTTGGTCGTCCGAGTTGCTCAATACGGCAATTGAAGCGCTATGCGACGTGGTATCGCCATCTTTCCACCCGGGTATAAAACTAGCCAAGGATATCGCCGCCGGCGCGGTATTGATCTGCGCAGTCGGAGCGACGATTATCGGAGCGATGGTGATTCTTCCCAGACTGCGCGAAGTGCTGTCGTAGCCCAGATTCGATCGGCACTGCAAGGTAGCGCACGCTGTCAGTTCACAAAAAAATCGCCTGATTGGCTCTGCGGTGAAACCAATGACAAAACCATCTGGAACGACGAAGGCCGAACACCCTGGACCGTCCAAAAAATCATTCCGAACAGACACCCGGCCGCTCTCTTACGCATGTATGCTAATGACCTTGACCGCTTTTGCAATTCAATAGCGCACGCGGCCAAAATTCCATTAATTTGAGCCTTGGCTGCACTGTAATCAAGGAGACAACATGAATCGAAAAGGGACTGTTCTGTCTGGCCGTGCGGTATTTGCCTTCCTATCCGGCATGCTATCGATGCTGCTGATATTGATGGATTCGGCATTGGCAAACTCGCCAAACAAAGAAGATAAAACGCTTTCCCCCTATTTCTTTGTCAAAAGTGACGACGCGCAAATCGATCAGTTGCCACTCAAGTCCACTCAAACTGAAGTCAATATTGCCGGCGTCATTGCCGACGTTACCGTTACGCAAACCTATACCAACAGTGGCAAAACGCCACTGGAAGCCATTTACGTTTTCCCCGCTTCGACCCGAGCTGCTGTCCATGGCATGAAAATGACCATCGGCGAACGCGTGGTCATTGCCAAAATAAATAAACGCGAAGAGGCACGCCGGCAATACGAAGAGGCCAAGCAACAGGGAAAAAGCGCGTCCTTGCTTGAACAACAACGCCCCAATGTTTTTCAAATGAATATCGCCAACATCATGCCTGGCGATGAAATCAAAGTTGAAATGCGCTACACGGAACTAATGGTTCCCGAAGACGGCGTTTACGAATTTGTCTATCCGACTGTCGTCGGACCGCGTTATTCCAACCTGCCTGAAAGCAAGGCCACGCCCTCAGACAAGTGGGTTGCCAACCCCACACTGCATCAAGGACAAGCTCCGACCTCGACTTTTGACATCAACGTCAACATCGCCGGGGGCATGCCGGTCAAAGATGTCGCGTGTTTGAGCCACAAAACAAATATCACCTTCGACGGCCCGCAAACAGCCATCGTGCGCCTTGACCCGCAAGAAGCGCAAAGCGGCAACCGCGATTTCGTTGTCCGCTACCGTTTGGCCGGCAACAGGATTCAGAGCGGGCTTTTACTGCAACAAGGGAAGGATGAAAACTACTTCCTGCTGATGATGCAACCGCCCAAGCAGGTGACACCCGAGTTCATTCCCGGCCGCGAATACATCTTCGTCGTCGATATCTCCGGCTCGATGGCTGGCTTTCCTCTGGACGTTTCCAAGGAACTGTTGCGCAACCTGATTGGCTCCCTGCGCAAAAGCGATCGATTTAATGTGCTGCTGTTCGCCGGGGGCAATGCCATGATGTCGGAAGAGTCTCTCCCCGCCAATCCTGAAAATATTCGCAAAGCCATCAGCTTTATCGAACAACAGCAGGGCGGTGGTGGCACTGAACTACTCCCGGCCATGAAACGGGCTTTGTCACTGAAACCCAGCAAGGGATATTCCCGCTCGATCGTTATTGCCACCGACGGTTATGTAACGGTTGAAGAAGAGGTTTTCGACCTGATCCGTAACAACCTCGATCAAGCAAACATGTTCACTTTTGGCATCGGCAGTAGCGTCAATCGCCATCTTCTTGAAGGCATGGCTCGAGTCGGCATGGGCGAGCCCTTTGTCATCTCCAACGCCAATGAAGCCAAGGCCGAAGCCGAACGATTCCGCAAGGCGATCGAATCACCCGTGCTGACGGGAATCAAAGTCCGCTTTGACGGATTTGACGCTTACGACGTCGAGCCCCCCAAAGTACCGGACATTCTGGCCGAGCGCCCGCTAATCCTGTTTGGCAAATGGCGCGGCGAACCGGCCGGAAAGATTATGATCAGCGGCACCTCGGGCCACGGCGCCTTCAATGAGGTTGTCAAAGTTGAAGAACACGCATCGTCTACGCAAGCCTCTGCGCTTAGTTATCTGTGGGCACGCCACCGCATCACCTTGCTGTCCGACTACAACAAACTGCAGAAGAATGATCAACGCATCGCGGAAGTAACCGAACTGGGCTTGAAACACAATTTGCTTACGGCCTATACCTCCTTTGTCGCCATTGACTCCGAAGTGCGTAACAAGGAAGGCGATGCTTCAACGGTAAGACAACCGCTACCCATGCCAGAAGGTGTCTCCGATCTGGCTGTTCCAGCCCCGTTGATGGCCAGAGGCATGGCTGCCAGCGCAAAACCGGCAGCAGACAAAATGACGATTGCTGCCGACGTTCTGTTCGACTTCAACAAGGCAACCTTGAGTGTTGAAGGTATGAAGAAGCTCGATGAAATTGCCGCGAAAGCCAGTTCGCTGAACCTGGAGGTCGTTATTGCTGTGGGTCACGCCGATCGTCTTGAAAACAAAAACAATGGCAAGGCGCTTTCAGAAAAGCGCACCGCAGCCGTCAAGAGCTATCTGATCAGCAAAGGCGTTCCGGCCGGCAAGGTTTACACCGAAGGAAAAGGTTCGACGCAACCCGTTACAAAGCCGGAACAATGCACGGGAGCGAAGAGCGCAAAGGTCATCAAATGCCTTCAACCTGACCGCCGTGTTGATATCGAGATTATTGGGACTTCAAGATAGGCCTCAGTCATCGATTGGCTCTGCTACGGCAGAGCCAATCTGCGTACATTGACGAGATTAAATATCGACTCTGTTTGCGGCCGAGTTACGAGTGGCCTATCGTCATCAATACTGAAAATATTGACCGAAGTATGGATGGCAGTAACGGAATATCGCCAGACAAAAAAATAACCGCTTGAATAATCAAGCGGTTACATAGCAATTCTGGCGGAGAGGGCGGGATTCGAACCCGCGTTAGGGTATTACCCTAAACACGCTTTCCAGGCGTGCGACTTAAACCACTCATCCACCTCTCCAGAAGAGGGGCGCATTGTAGCAGAAGCGCCGGGGATCACCAAACAAACAGGCATTCCCGATTTATTCACTGCTTCCCGAGTCGTTAGCCTCCAACTTGGCTACCCGCGCTTCGAGCGCCTCAAGCTTTTCCCGCGTGCGCTGCAAAACCTGAGCCTGAATGTCGAATTCCTCGCGGCTCACCAGATCGAGCTTGGTAAAGAACGTGGAAAGCAAGGCACGGGCGTTCTTTTCTATATCAGCCACCGGGCTGGCGGCGATGATCGCGCCGAGCTTGGCGCTGAACTCTTCCATCTTTTTTGGATCAAGCATGGCAAAACCTTTCACATTTCCAGTTCATTAAAACCGTCATTCCGGTGCCACCGATAAAGGCAAACCGGGAAATCCAGAGGGTATTGCAGCGCATTCTGGATTCCGGCTTACGCCGGAATGACGAGTTGCAGTTCATCGCTAATCACGTCCAATCCCCGGCCATCGCAAAAATGACCGGGGCCTTTGTTTTGCACCTCAGTAATGCTCAGAGCGTCACCGAATCCGCCACTTCCTTGAACTCGGCGATCTGATCAAAGTTCATGTAGCGATAAATATCCGCCGCTTTGGCATTGACCACCTTGATCTGCGCCATGTACTCATCCACCGACGGGATCTTGCCCATCAGCGCGCAGATCGCTGCGAGTTCGGCGGAACCGAGGTAGACGCTGGTATCGATACCCAGACGGTTGGGGAAGTTGCGCGTCGAGGTCGAAATCGCCGTGCTGCCTTTCCTGATCTGCGCCTGATTGCCCATGCACAACGAGCAGCCCGGCATTTCCATGCGCGCGCCGCTCTTGCCGAGGATGGCGTAGTAGCCTTCCTCGTTGAGGATCATCGCGTCCATCTTGGTCGGCGGGGCAATCCACAGGCGCGTTGCGCTATTGGCCACGGCGTCCGACTGGCCTTCGAGAATCTTGCCGGCGGCGCGGAAGTGGCCGATGTTGGTCATGCACGAGCCAATGAACACCTCGTCGATCTTGGCGCCCGCCACTTCGGAGAGCAGCTTCACATCGTCCGGGTCGTTCGGGCAAGCAACAATCGGCTCCTTGATATCGGCCAGATCAATTTCGATAACGGCAGCATACTGTGCGTCGGCATCGGCCTTGAGCAACTGCGGATTGGCAATCCACGCCTGCATGGCCTTGATGCGCCGGCCGAGCGTACGGGCATCGGCGTAGCCGTTGGCGATCATCCACTTCATCAGCGTGATGTTCGAATTCATGTATTCGATGATCGGCGCCTTGTCGAGATGCACCGTACAGGCGGCTGCCGAACGCTCGGCCGAGGCGTCAGAAAGCTCGAAGGCCTGCTCGACCTTGAGATCGGGCAGCCCCTCAATTTCAAGAATGCGGCCGGAAAAGATGTTCTTCTTGCCTTGCTTGGCCACTGTCAGCAGCCCCTGCTGGATGGCATAGTACGGAATGGCATTGACCAGATCGCGCAGGGTGATGCCATCGTTCATCTTGCCCTTGAAGCGCACCAGCACGGATTCCGGCATATCCAGCGGCATCACGCCGGTGGCTGCGGCAAAGGCCACGAGTCCGGAGCCGGCCGGGAAGGAAATGCCGATCGGGAAGCGCGTGTGCGAATCGCCGCCGGTACCCACGGTATCGGGCAACAGCAAACGGTTGAGCCAGCTGTGGATGACGCCGTCGCCCGGCCGCAGCGAAACGCCGCCGCGCGTGGTAATAAAACTGGGCAGCGTGCGGTGCGTCTTGATGTCGACCAGCTTAGGATACGCCGCCGTATGACAGAAGGACTGCATCACCAGATCGGCCGAGAAACCGAGGCAAGCCAGGTCCTTCAATTCGTCGCGCGTCATCGGGCCGGTGGTGTCCTGCGAACCGACCGTCGCCATCCGCGGCTCACAGTAGGTTCCCGGCAACACGCCCTTGCCTTCCGGCAAACCGCAGGCGCGGCCCACCATCTTTTGCGCCAGCGTGTAGCCCTTGCCGGTATCCGCCGGATTCTGCGGCAGGCGGAACAAGGTCGAAAGCGGCAAGCCCAGCGCCTCGCGTGCCTTGGCTGTGAGGCCGCGCCCGATGATCAGCGGGATGCGGCCACCGGCACGCACTTCGTCGAGAATCACCGGCGTTTTCAGTTGCGCTTCGGCAATTACCTGGCCGTTCTTCAGCGCCGTCACTTTCGTCGTCGCCGCATCGATCGCCAACTCGATCTCGTCGCCCATGGCCATCTGCTCGACATCAAGCTCGATCGGCAATGCGCCGGCGTCTTCCATGGTGTTGAAGAAAATCGGCGCGATCTTGCCGCCCAGGCAAAAACCGCCGAAACGCTTGTTCGGCACAAAGGGAATATCCTGCCCGGTAAACCACAGCACCGAGTTGGTTGCCGACTTGCGCGAAGAACCCGTACCCACCACGT
>CAZZDF010000103.1:0-6294 GCA_964652915.1 uncultured Propionivibrio sp.
CCGAGCAACGCAACGAAGACGGCAGCGAAGTCTATTCCAACATGGAACTCCTGCGTCTGGCGCTGCCGCGTCGCGTCTTCACCCTTTCGCAGGTGAAGTACGCCATCGACCGCATTGTCTGGCTCTACAAGAACCGCGATCTGGTCGGCGGCCTGACCTTCGTTGAAGAACCGAAGATGCTGCGCTTCTTCTTCGGCAAACTGGCCACAACAAGCGACTGGCAAACCAAGCTGATGGCCAAGTTCAAGGCCGATCTGGGCAGCGATTTCTAACCCGGATGCGCACCAAACGGCGGCTGTTCCCTTATCCGGGCAGCCGCTTTTTTTTTGAGCGAAAATCGAGCGTAGAATGGCTCACACGCGGTTTGACAATCCCCCTCAACGCTTTCCGTGCCTTATCAAATCGGTCGTTGCGAATCGTCGCCGCACAACAGATGCCGATAGCAAAACTGATATTTGCGGAGCTTCCTAGATGGCAAATCCAGATTCCATACCGTTCCGTGACGTTATCGACACTTTGCGACTCGGCCTTATGATTGCTGACAAAAGTCATCGCATCATTTACGCCAACAGTGCAGTAAGCGCCATTGCCGATGTCGACATTGAGCAGCTGGTGGGAAAAAACGTTATCGACAATTGCGCTGAAAAGCCCATTGTCCATCTCCACGCCCCGTACTGTAGCGCGTTGGAATCGCTAGAGCCAGAAGTCTTCCAGTGCTCTTATACATCCCCTTCGGGGCGGACAATGTTGCTAAAAATCTGCATGACCCCGCAGATTGAACACAACGAATATTCCCGCATGATCTGCACCGTTGAAGACGTTACGGAATTCAAGCAGGCCGAGGAAATTGCGCAAAACGCCCTGCAGTTCCAGAAAGCGCTGATGGATACCGTTCCGTCGCCGATTTTCTACAAGGACGCGAACAAACGCTACCTTGGCGGCAACAAAGCCTTTGAAGAATACCTTGGGCTGTCACCCGAACAGTTTGTTGGCAAAACGGTATACGACATTGCCCCCAAAGCGCTTGCTGACATCTATGACAAAACCGACCGTGAGTTGCTGAGTAACGGTGGCATTCAGACTTATGAAGCGGCTGTTGCCCATGCCGATGGGAGCCGCATGGACGTCATCTTCAACAAAACCGTATTGACCAATTCCGCAGGAGAGGTCACCGGCCTGATCGGTGTGATGGTCGACATTTCCAAGCGCAAAGCCGTCGAAGAAGCCTTGCGTGTCAGTGAGCAACAGTCGGAAAAACTCGCTTCCTTGCTTCAACTGATGTGCGACAACGTGCCGGACATGATATGGGCAAAAAATCTTGGAAAGCAGTACATTTTTGCCAACAAGGCGATGTGCGAGCAATTGCTCATGGCGCACGACGTCGCAGAGCCTTTGGGAAAAACTGATCTCTTCTTCGCCCAACGCGAACGCGAAAAGCACCCGGATAACCCGCAGTGGCATACTTTCGGCGAATTGTGCCAAGACACCGACACAATCACGCTTGAACGCGGCGCCCCCTCCATTTTTGAGGAATCCGGCAATGTTCAAGGTCGATATCTCTGCCTCGAGGTATACAAAGCCCCCTTCCACGACGAAAAAGGAAATGTCATCGGTACGGTCGGTGCGGGCAGAGACATCACCAAGCGAAAACGCTTTGAAGCCGAACTCAATCGCCACCGCGATCACCTTGAAGAACTGGTCTTCGAGCGCACCCGGGAGCTAACCCTGGCGCGCGACGACGCCGAAGCAGCCAATCGGGCCAAGAGCATCTTCCTGGCCACCATGAGCCACGAACTGCGCACGCCAATGAATGGCGTCATGGGCATGATCGACCTGGCCTTACACCGCGCCACCGACCCGCAACAGACCGACTGGCTCAACAAAGGAATGCGCTCCGCCAAGCATTTGCTTGACGTCATCAACGGCATTCTCGACATCTCCAAGATTGAAGCCGAACGACTGGTACTGGAGGAAAAGCCGTTTTTCCTAACGCAGGTTCTTGAAGACGCGCTGCAGATGCAGATCGATGCCGCACAGGCCAAAGGGCTAACGCTATCGCACCATATCGCCCCTGAACTGCACCATCTGCTGCTGGGTGACCGCACACGTCTGGAGCAGGTATTGATCAACTATGTCGGAAACGCCATCAAGTTTTCCGAACACGGCGAGATCGTGGTTAACGCACGCATTCTGGAAGAAGACCCACTCAGCCTGATGCTGCGTATCGAGGTAAGCGATCAAGGCATCGGCATCAGTCCGGAGCAACAAGAAAAGCTGTTCAACGCTTTCACCCAGGCCGATGGATCAATGACCCGCAAATACGGCGGAACCGGACTCGGCCTGGCCATTTCCCGACGCATAGCGCGATTGATGGGCGGCGACACGGGCGTATCCAGTGAGTTGGGCAAAGGCAGCACCTTCTGGGCCACAGTGAGACTCAAAAAAGGCAAGGAAACGTCTGTTGCGATACAACCGCCGATAGACGCAAAAGCCCTTATCCGGCTGCGCCATCCCGGCTTGCGTATTCTTGTCGTCGACGACGATCCGGTCAATCTTGAAATTGCCCGCCTGCAACTTGAACTGGCCGATCTGATTGTCGATACCGCAGAAGATGGCCTCGAAGCACTAGCCAAGGTCGAGCAAACGCCTTACGAAGTCATTTTCATGGACATGCAGATGCCCAACCTGAATGGACTTGAGGCCACGCAGCGGATACGCCAGTTGCCCGAATGCCGGAGCATTCCCATTATTGCCTTGACGGCCAACGCATTTGCCGAAGACAAGGAGCGCTGCTTCAACATCGGAATGAATGAAGTTTTGGTCAAACCATTTGACCCGGAAATTCTGTTTTCGACTTTATTACGCGCACTCAACCGTGGTGACGACCCCCCCCCTTTCAGTAATTCGACGCACAGCGCAAAGGACGCCTCATGAAACGCTTCGCACTCCTTAATCTCCTGCTTGGCCTAATCGCCTTCGCTGCCCTGCTCGGTGGATGCTCAACAATTCGCTACGAGTACTTCCCGCCGAACACCGACCAGGGACGTTTCTGCATCACCCAGTGCGCGGGCGTTCGCGAGATGTGCCAAGGCAATGAAATCCAGCGTGCCCAATACGAGCAGGCGCTTTGCGAGCAACGCAACGAATCGATTTACCGCAGTTGTCTACGCCATGCCGACAGCAAGGACGATGCCAAAAAGTGCTACCGGCAATCATGCTTTGCCAGCGAAAACACCTGGCGTTGCGACGAAAACTACCGCCAATGCTTTGTCGGCTGTGGCGGCATCGTCAATGCCATCGAAGAAAAATAGGCATACGGCAAACAAGGACTGTAGAGCGCCTCTGGCCGGGTTCCGGATCAGTCACTACCGGCAAACGGAGCCTTCCCGGCCAAGTGTTCCCTGAAAACGGAAACCGCTAGGCTCCAAAAAGAAAGCCGACACCGGCAGTAGCAGCCATGGCCAGCGCCCCCCAAAAGGTAACGCGGGCAGCGGCAAGCAACTCGCCAGCCCCTCCAGCGCGAGCAGCCAGCGCGCCAAGTCCCCCCAGAAAGACGAGCGACATCCCGGATACCCAAACAATCTGCCCGTGCCCATGAGCAAGTACCGCAACGCCCAAAGGCAATGCCGCACCAACGGAAAAACTCGCGGCAGAAGCCAAAGCGGCTTGCACCGGACGGGCGGCGAGCGCTTCGGTAATACCCAGTTCATCGCGCGCATGCGCAGCCAGCGCATCATGCGCCGTCAGTTGCTCGGCAACCTGCCTGGCCAGTTCCTGCTCAAGACCACGAGCCACATAGATTCCCGTCAGCTCACGCAATTCGGCATCCGGAGTCGCGCGCAATTCGGCTCGTTCACGCGCCAGATCGGCGTTTTCGGTATCTGCCTGCGAACACACCGAGACATATTCACCGGCCGCCATCGACATCGCGCCAGCGACCAGCCCGGCAACTCCGGCGACCAGAACGCTGTCAGAGCCGGCATTGGCTGCGGCAACACCGACAATCAGGCTGGCCGTTGAAACAATCCCGTCGTTGGCCCCAAGCACAGCTGCCCGCAACCATCCAACACGATTGGTTCGATGTCTTTCCGTGTGTCTCACTGTGCGCCTCGTATCCTTTTCTATTTCTGACCGCTTTCGAGCACTTCCCAGCGTTCCAGCAACACCAGCAACTCGTCGTCAATTTCCGGAAGACGCAGCGAAATTCGCTGTGCTTCCTGCGGATCGGTCTGATAGATCGACCCGTCGGCGAGCAGCCGGTTGATCGTATTCTGCTCCTCTTCGAGCGCTGCGATACGGTCCGGCAATTCAGCCAGTTCGCGCGACTCCTTGTAGCTCAGCTTGCGGTTGGTCTCCGGCTTTGTCTTGGGCGCAGGCGCCGACTGCGCTGCTTCTGCCCGCTTGGGCGCGGCTGACGCGGCTTCCTCGACGCGCCGCTTGGCCTGATAGTCAGCCCAATCCTGATAGCCGCCGGCATATTCGTGCCACTGTCCGTCGCCTTCATAAGCAATGGTCTGCGTCACCACGTTGTCGATAAATGCCCGGTCGTGGCTGACCAGAAACAGCGTGCCCTTGTACTCCTGCAACAACTCCTCGAGCAATTCGAGCGTCTCAATATCCAGGTCGTTGGTCGGCTCGTCGAGCACCAGCACATTCGCCGGACGAGCGAACAAGCGGGCCAGCAGCAGCCGGTTTCGCTCGCCGCCGGACAAGGATTTGACCGGCGAACGCGCCCGTTGCGGCGCAAAAAGGAAGTCGCCCAGATACCCGATCACGTGCTTCTTCTCGTTGCCGATCTCAACGTAGTCCGATCCCGGCGAGATCACATCGGCCAGTGTCGCCTCTTCGTCCAGTTGCGTGCGAAACTGGTCGAAATATGCCACCTGCAGCTTGGTGCCCAGACGCACGCTACCGGAATCCGGCGCCAGTTCGCCAAGGATCAGGCGCAACAAGGTGGTTTTTCCCGCGCCGTTCGGGCCGATCAGGCCGATCTTGTCGCCACGCTGCAGGCGACACGAAAAGTCGCGCACGACCTTCAATTCCTGCGCCCCTTCGCCAAAACTCTTGCTCACATGCGCCAGCTCGGCCACCAGCTTGCCGCTCTTGTCTCCGGCATCGAGCTTTAACTCAACCTTGCCCTGCCGCTCACGCCGCGCCGCCCGCTCACGCCGCAACTGCTCGAGCCGCAGCACGCGCCCTTCGTTACGCGTACGCCGCGCTTCGATGCCCTTGCGAATCCAGACTTCTTCCTGCGCCAGAAACTTGTCAAACTTGGCGTTCTGAATCGCCTCGTCGTGCAGCATCATCTCCTTCTTGGCCAGATAAGCGCTGAAGTTGCCCGGACAGGACAGCAATCGCCCGCGATCAAGCTCCACGATGCGCGTCGCCACACGGTCGAGAAAGCGACGGTCGTGCGTAATGAACACCATCGACGTACCGGAAGAAATCAGCATTTCCTCCAGCCACTCGATGGCGCCGATATCCAGGTGATTGGTCGGCTCGTCAAGCAACAGCATCTCGGGAGAAATGGCCAGCGCCTGCGCCAGCGCCAGACGTTTTTTCTGCCCGCCGGAGAGCGTTCCGACGCGCGCATCGGGATTCAGCGAAAAGCGTTGAATCACCCGCTCCGCCTGCATTTCGATTGACCACGCATTACGCGACTCCAGCTCGCCCTGAAGCTGATGCAATCGCTCAAGCAGCTTTTCGTGATCAGCACCCTCCTCGCCCATCGCATGCGCGACCGAATGGTACTCGGCAAGCAGGGATGACACTTCGCCCATACCGGCCACGACCGCCTCGAATACCGAGAGCTCCGGATCGAACGGCGGCTCCTGCGGCACATAACCCATGCGGATTCCCGGCTGCTGCCAGACCGTCCCGTCATCAAGCGCCCCCTGCCCGGCCAGCGCACGCAACAAAGAAGACTTTCCTGTCCCGTTGCGCCCGATCAGCGCCACGCGCTCACCAGGGTCGAGCTGAAAATCGGAGTGATCGAGAAGCGGCACATGGCCGTAAGCGAGCGAAGCATCGGACAGAATCAGGTGAGGCATGAAAACAGGCAACTTTCAGAAGAAAACAACAAGGGTTTGTTACCGGCGACAACACAACAAGGTGGATTCGAAATCTCGGCGGCAACTAAGGTTCCCGCAATTCTACCGCGCGCGCCGCAAGAACCCTGCACAAGACTCTCACGGAGCGAAAGGAAACTGGCGGCCAGGCACCCCATCGCGCTAGAATACGCGCCGACCTCCCCGTAGCATAATGGATAGTGCACGCGCCTCCTAAGCGTGAGAT
>CAZZDF010000104.1:0-6276 GCA_964652915.1 uncultured Propionivibrio sp.
GACGCTTTACGGCAGCCGCCAGCTTGCGCTTGCGCTCAGCGGTTGGCTTCTCGTAAAACTCACGGGCACGCAGTTCGGTCAGCAGACCGGTTTTCTCAACGGTGCGCTTAAAACGGCGGATTGCTACTTCAAACGGCTCGTTTTCCTTCAGACGTATAGCGGGCATTAACTCTATCCTAGATTCAGAAGTCGACAGATTGCAACAGAGCCGCGCATTATAAACAAAGCGTAAAGCAAACCACAAGCGTTTTCTTGCTTGTTTTTGTACGCATGCCACACGCACTGTTAAAATGCCCGCCATGCTTATTCTTGGTATCGAATCCTCCTGCGACGAAACCGGTGTTGCACTGTTCAACACAGAAGGGACGGGGTCGCTAGTTTCTCATGCCCTGCACTCGCAAATCCTGATGCATCGCGAATACGGCGGCGTCGTTCCCGAACTCGCCTCGCGCGACCACATCCGGCGAACCATACCCCTGTTACGCAAAACCCTGTCCGACGCCGGCCGCAGGCTGAACGAAATCGATGCGATCGCCTACACGCAAGGCCCCGGTTTGGCTGGCGCGCTGCTCGTTGGCGCTGCTTTTGCCGAAGGGCTCGCGCTATCGCTCGGGGTACCGACGATCCCGGTGCATCATCTCGAAGGCCATCTGCTATCTCCACTGCTTTCGCGCAATCCACCGCAGTTTCCTTTTATTGCCTTGCTCGTCTCCGGCGGCCACAGTCAACTGATGCGCGTCACCGGCATTGGCAAGTATCAGCTGCTTGGTGAAACGCTTGATGACGCTGCTGGCGAAGCCTTCGACAAAACAGCCAAGCTGCTTGGCCTGCCTTACCCTGGCGGCCCGGCCTTGGCCGAACTGGCAGAGCAAGGACATCCGGACGCGGTAAAATTTCCACGCCCAATGCTGCACTCCGGCGATCTCGATTTCAGTTTCAGCGGCTTGAAGACCGCGGTACTCACCCGCGTGCGCGAAATCGGCGAACCCGACGAAGAACAACGCGCCGATATCGCACGCGGCTTTCAGGATGCCATTATCGAAGTATTAGTCAAAAAATCGATGCGCGCCATCAAGCAGAGCGGCCTCAAACGACTAGTCGTTGCCGGCGGCGTTGGGGCCAACCGCGAATTGCGTCGACAATTGAACGCCCTCGCCGAAAAAGCCAAAATCACCGTCTATTATCCGGAATTGGAATTTTGCACGGACAACGGTGCGATGATCGCCCTGGCTGGCGCCCTGCGCTTCCAGGCGGGCTTATCGAGCAAACCTGCCGGCGCCTTTGCCGTACGTCCGCGCTGGCCGCTGGCCGAACTGACAAGCTGATCAGCGCCGGACTTTCAAGCCTTCTTACCCGATCCGATCTTCGTTTCCGTCCCCGCCATCAAACGTTGCAGGTTCTGCCAGTGCTTGGCAATCAAGGCCATCGACATCACCCCGACGGCCAGCACCAACGCCTCGCCACCCCATAACGAAAAGGCCACAAGCGGCGCAGCGGTTGCTGCAATCAAGGCAGCCAAGGACGAATAACGCAACACAAAAGCGACAGCCAGCCATATCGCCAGCGTTGCCAGACCAAGCCGAAGATCAAGCGCCAGCAATACACCGGCAGCGGTCGCAACGCCTTTGCCACCTTTAAAGCCCAAAAAAACCGGGAAAAGGTGACCAAAAAATACCGCCAGTGCGACAAGACCCACAAAATCCGGATCGAACCCATAGGCTGGGCCGTACATACGCACGACAAACACGGCCAACCACCCCTTGGCCAGATCACCCAGCAAAGTCACCACAGCAGCCGCCTTGTTACCGCTGCGCAACACATTGGTCGCCCCTGGATTCTTTGATCCATAGCTGCGCGGATCGGCAAGACCAAACAAGCGACTGGAAATTACGGCAAACGGTATCGAGCCGAGAAGATAGGCCAAAACAACGGCAAACAAGGAAACAACAAAACTGGACATGGACGAATCCCGGATTCCCTACAGATGACTGAGTTAAAATGCACGCATTGTCGGGCATTGCCTAAACGCTGCCCATCTGATTGATTTTACACTGACCTGGCCTGCCATCGCATGGACATCATCTATATCGACGACCTTCGCCTTTCTACCCTGATCGGTATCTATCCACGCGAGAAAGCGATGCCACAGCCGATCGAAATCTCCCTGCAGATCGGCACCTCGACGATAAGCGCCGGTTCCAGCGACGATATTGACGACACCATCAACTACGCTGCCGTTGTCGAAAGAGTCCGTAGCGAACTGGCCCGACAACACTTCAACCTGCTCGAAACGCTTGCCGAATATATCGCCAACCTGATCATGCAGGATTTTGGCGCCCCCTGGGTTCGCGTTTCGATTGGCAAACTCGGACTGATCGCCGGCGTGCGCCGTGTCGGCGTGATCATCGAACGCGGCACGCCGATCTAGCTAGCCTTTCAGCGCCACAGTAACTACCGTCGGTGCCAGCGCACGCATCAGATCGTGCGGATGCACCCCGACCAGAAAGCCGCGCCGCCCGCCATTGATATAGATCAACGGCAGATCCAGAATGCTTTTTTCGACATAAATCGGCATTTTTTTCTTTGTTCCGAACGGGCTGGTTCCGCCCACCAAAAAGCCGGTATGCCGGTTGGCCACCTCCGGCTTGCACGGCTCGACTTTCTTGCAGCCGATCTGCCGCGCCAATTCCTTGGTCGATACCTTGCAATCACCATGCATCAACACGATCAGCGGCTTGGCTGCCTCGTCTTCCATCACCAGCGTTTTAACCACGGAATGCTCGTCGACATTCAATTCGCGTGACGAAACAGCGGTGCCGCCATGCTCCTCGTAATCGTAAAGATGCGTCGAGTGCGCTATGCCATGCTGGCGCAAAAATTTCGTTGCCGGGGTTTCGGGCGCGTTTTCCGATTTCATGCAGTCTCCTGAAACTATCTTGCCAAATCAAACAATGATAACGATTCCCCTACGGCACCGTTCAACCCCGAGGATGATGCGCCGCATGCAATGATTTAAGGCGCTCTCGGGCAATATGGGTATAAATCTGCGTAGTCGAAATATCGGCGTGACCGAGCAACATCTGCACCACACGAAGATCGGCGCCATGATTGAGCAAATGGGTAGCAAACGCATGCCGCAGCACATGCGGTGACAAGCGAGCCGGATCGATCCCAGCAATTCCCGCATAGCGTTTGATCAGTCTCCAGAAGGCCTGACGCGTCATTCCTTCACCTCGCCCGGTTACAAAAAAGTCTTCGCTTTGCCTATGGCCGAGCAGTTCCGGCCGCGCATCCGCAAGATAATCGCGCAGCCAGTCAACCGCCTCCTCGCCCAATGGCACCAAACGCTCCTTGTTGCCTTTGCCGAAGATACGGACAACCCCCATGTCAAAATTGATCTCATGCAGTTTCAGCCCGACCAGTTCGGAAACACGCAAACCCGTCGCGTAAAGCGTTTCCAGCATGGCACGATCACGCAAACCCAGAACCGTATCGGTTTGCGGCGCTGCCAGCAGGGCTTCGACCTGCCCCTCGGAAAGCACCTTGGGCAACCGCGAGGGCTTCACCGGCATGGCGATTTTCAGCGTTGGATCGGTGCAAATCAGGCCACGCGCCAGCAAATGCTTATAAAAACGCCGCAGCGTCGAAATATAGCGTGCCTGCGACGAAGCACGCAGCGTTTGCGACAACGTGGCGACAAAACGCAACAAAGCCAGCTCGTCGGCGTCGCACAACGAAGCAAGTTTCTGCTCGTCCAGCCACGCCGAAAAGCGGAGCAAATCGCTGCGATAACTGGCCAGCGAAGCTTTGGCCAGGCCGTCTTCCAGCCACAGACTATCGCAGAAGGCGTCAATCTCGGCGCGATCGACCCGATCTGCTTCAGCACTTCTCATGGGCTAACAACCAGCGCTTTACGTCCAGCAAGAAACCACCACGCTGACGCGCAAAACCGCCGAGGCCTCCGTTGGAAGAAATCACCCGGTGGCAAGGAACCACCAGCGGAAACGGATTGGCACCACAAGCCTGTCCGACCGCTCGTGGCGCATTGCCTAACGCTTTGGCCATTTCGCCATAGCTACGGGTCTGATGCGCCGGAATGGCAGCAATCTGAGCCCACACTCGGCGTTGAAAAGCCGATCCACAAGACCTGAGCGGCAAATCGAAAATAGCAAGCGGATCGGCAAGATAGGCACGAATCTGACGCGCGGCCTCGGCCGCCAGATCATTCTCCGGAGTTATTTCAGGACACGGCTCGAGATACTTGATCGCCTGAATTTCTCGCTCATCGCAATACACCCCGACGCAAAACCCGGGAGCTCCGACGACAACCTGAAATGCTTGATCAAAATTCGCGTCCATGATCCTCCGTTATGCCCCGCCCAAAGGACTTATGCACGCACTTGCCCATCACCCAGAACAATCCACTTCTGGCTGGTCAACCCTTCGAGCCCGACCGGGCCGCGCGCATGAATCTTGTCGGTCGAAATGCCGATCTCCGCCCCCAGCCCGTATTCAAAACCGTCGGCAAAACGCGTCGAGGCATTGACCATGACCGACGACGAATCGACTTCACGTAAGAAACGCATGGCTTTGGTGTAGTTTTCGGTGACGATGGTTTCCGTATGGTGCGACCCGTAACGATTGATGTGCTCAATCGCCTCGTCCATTCCGGCAAGCACCTTGACCGAAATAACTGGCGCGAGGAACTCGGTTGCATAATCCTCTTCGCTCGCCAATTTGGCTTCCGGAACCAGATTTTGTGTTTCCGGGCAACCACGAATTTCAACTCCCTTCGCGGTCAGCATCGCCGCAAGCGGCGGTAACAGTCGAGACGCCACCGAACGCGCCACCAACAAGGATTCGGCGGTATTGCAGGTGCCGTAACGCTGCGTCTTGGAGTTTTCAAGAATTCGCAACGCCTTGTCGGCATCCGCCTCATCGTCGATATAGACGTGGCAATTACCATCCAGATGCTGGATCATCGGCACCCGCGACTCGGCCAACAGGCGCGAAATCAGCCCCTTACCGCCGCGCGGCACGATTACATCAACGTATTCGCGCATGGTGATCAACTGCCCAACCGCCGCCCGATCCGTCGTATCGACCACCTGCACGGCATTGGCCGGCAAGCCGGCTGCGGCCAAGCCTTCATGAACCAATGCAGCAATGGCACGATTACAACGAATCGCCTCGGAACCACCACGCAAAATCGCTGCATTCCCCGATTTTATGCACAAAGCCGCCGCGTCGGCCGTTACATTCGGACGCGCTTCGTAGATAATACCGATAACGCCCAAAGGGACACGCATCTTGCCGACCTGAATGCCACTCGGGCGGAACTTCAGTTCGCTGATTTCGCCAACCGGGTCGGCGAGACTGGCAATCTGCTCCACGCCGTCCGCCATCGCCGCAACGTTTTTTTCCGATAACGTCAGGCGATCAAGCATCGCAGGCTCAAGACCGGCGGCACGGGCGGCAGCCAAGTCTTCCTGATTGGCCGCAACAAGCGCTGACGCTTCACGGCGGATTGCCGCGGCAATGCCAAGAAGCGCCCGGTTTTTTGCGTTGGTATCGGCTCTAGCCATCGCACGCGAAGCCTCGCGTGCCTGCTGACCGACTTTTTGCATGTATTGCTGGATATCCATAGTCGCCCTAAGATGTAGGTCAAAAGATGATTATAGCCACCGATCAAATAAAACCTGAATTGAACCAATGGAAAGAGATACACTCTGAACGCTGTCGCATCCTGCCATTGATATGACCATGAACCAAAAACTGATTATCCCTGCTGAAATCAAAGTCTGTGCCACCTGCAGTTATTGGGACGGAGAACGCAAAGTCGACCCGGAACTGGGCGTTGTCGTGGTTGCTGACTCGTGCAAAGGCGAATGCCTGGTACAGGGCAAATGCTGCCAGGGGCTCAACGACGAAGGCGAATGGCGAGATGATTGCCTTTGGGAGCACTTGGCGCCAGACGACGAAGCGGACGAAACTGACAGCGCTGGCAAGAAGTAGCAAGCGTCAAAGTAGGTGCCAAAGTAGCCAAACGCGATTACCCCGCTCGGTCTGCCGCACTCACTGCCAGGCCGAGTTGAAGAAATTCATCCCACACGTCCCCCGCCCCCGCAGCGCCCTTGATCATGGCATCGATCCGCGCAGCGTGGCTTAGCGCCAAACAGGACTGTTTCAAGCCAATCCGCTGCACCGCGCGTTTAAAAAGCGACTGACGCTGCCC
Organism: uncultured Propionivibrio sp.; assembly: GCA_964652915.1. Taxonomy (GTDB): domain Bacteria; phylum Pseudomonadota; class Gammaproteobacteria; order Burkholderiales; family Rhodocyclaceae; genus Propionivibrio. The sequence continues at coordinate 6,236 of CAZZDF010000104.1, forward strand.
CCATACCCGGGCATCCTTGAGCAACAAATCCAGCGGCTGCC
>CAZZDF010000105.1:0-6271 GCA_964652915.1 uncultured Propionivibrio sp.
ACGGCGACGCCTGCGGCAAATGCCGCTGCACACCCGATCAGGTTGCCCGCTACCGTGGCAAGCTCTCAGGCCCCTTGCTTGACCGCATCGACCTGCAAATCGAAGTCCCGGCCCTTCCTGCCGAAACGCTGCAAAGCGCGGCAAACGGCGAGCCTTCAACGGCTGTCCGGGAACGGGTCATTCTGGCGCGCCAAAAACAAGAAGCTCGCCAAGGCAAACCCAATGCCCGCCTGAGCACCAAAGAAATCGACCGGCACTGTCGCCCCGACGATGCGGGCGCCGCGCTGCTCAAACAGGCGCTGACTCGTCTTAACCTTTCGGCACGCGCCTATCACCGCGTACTGCGCGTGGCGCGCAGCATTGCCGACCTGGCAGGCAGCGACGCAATTACTCCACAACATATCGCCGAGGCGGTGCAGTACCGTCGCTTCGCCAAAGACTGAATGCCAGAAACCGAAACCAGAACCGCCCCGCGCGGTATCGCTTTATTGCTCGCAGCGCTTGCCGCGCTCGGGCCGTTTTCGATCGACACCTACCTGCCCTCTTTTCCCGAGATCGGTGAAAGCCTGCACGCCACGCCGATCGAAGTTCAACAAACGTTGACCGCCTACCTGCTGCCTTTCGCCGTCATGGCGTTATGGCACGGCGCCATTTCCGATGCGCTTGGCCGGCGACGGGTCATTCTCGTCAGCCTGGCGCTATTCGGCTTGTCGCTATTCGGCTGCCTGTTCGCCACGCGCATCGAACATCTCTGGGCGCTACGCGCTCTGCAAGGCATGTCGGCAGGCGCCGGTATCGTGATCGGACGCGCCATCGTGCGCGACCTGTTCGACGGCGCCGCCGCACAACGACTGATGTCGCACATCACCATGATGTTTGCGCTGGCGCCGGCGGTAGCCCCGGTCATCGGCGGATATCTGCAATCCTGGTTCGGCTGGCGCTCGGTTTTTGCCTTTCTGGTCATCCTGACCCTGGTGCTGTGGATCGCCTGCTGGCACCTGCTCCCGGAAACCCTTGCGCCGGAAAAAAGACAAACACTGCACGCCGAATATCTGACCAAAACTTACTGGCACGTTCTGACATCGCCGCCTTTTCTCTTTGCCTGCGGCGCCCTGGCCTTCAATTTTGCCGGCTACTTCATCTACATCATGTCGGCGCCGGTATTTCTCATGCGCCATCTGGGCGTCGCCGAAACCGGTTTTTTCTGGCTCGTTGGCCCGGCCATGGCCGGGCTGTTATGCGGTTCCTGGCTTTCCGGACGATTCGCCGGAATTCTTCCAATCCACCGCGCCATCGTATTCGGTTATCTGGTGATGGGGGTGGCGGCCCTCGGCAACATCGGACTCTGCCTTTGGCTCCCGCCGAGCTTGCCGTGGACGGTCGTGCCGATCTTCGTCTATACCTTCGGACTATCGCTCGCCATGCCCTGCCTGACCCTGATGGCGCTCGACCCATTTCCCAAGCAACGCGGGCTCGCCGCGTCGTGCCAGATGTTTTTGCAATCCGGCTCCAACGGTCTGGTCGCCGGGGTTCTGGCCCCGCTGATCTGGGGCTCGACGCTAAGCCTGGCTTTCGGCATGGGCGTTCTTGTGCTGCTGGGCGCGCTCTCGGCCGGACTGCACTACCGATTCAAGCCGAAAAACTAAACAAGAGGCTGAAGCTTCACGCCCGCACGGGATGCCGGCCTTCGCCGACATAACGGGAACTACACCCTTTATCGAGCCGAATCAATTGCGCAAGGCAGCGAGTTTCTGTAAGGCCTCATCGAAAGCAAAGCGCTTGATCAAGCGACCCAGTTCTTCGCCGGGCTCGCCCAAGGCCTGACACAAGGCCGGGCCGTGTCGCTCAAACAAAGCCACGGCGCCGTAATCGTTCTGCTCCAGCATTGCACCCAGCTGTTCCAGAATCGATTTGAGTTCTTGAGGAGGCATGGTTTCAGCCGTGCTCGATGACGTCGGCTGCGGAATCGGCAGCATGGACAGCAGCGTTCCAAATTCCACCTGCACATCTTCCATTTCCGAGCGGATGTCATCGATGGCAATTCCCTTGCCCGTGCCAGCTTTGACTACCGACTCCATCTTCGCCGCCATCGACGACAACCGCTCCGCCCCCAAGGTCGCTCCCGCGCCCTTGAGGTTATGCAACAAAAGCCGGGCGCCGTCGGAAGTCAGTTGCGCATCCTCAGCCAATATCTCGGCCAGGCGCATCATGTCATCCATGTGTGTTTCGACGAAACGTTGCAGCAATTCAAGATACCTGCCGGAATGCCCACGCAAGGCGGACAATCCGCGAGCAACATTCATCCCCGGCATTCCGGAAAGGCGATCGAGAACCGCTTCCGGCCGCGATTGCGGCACTGCTATCGACTCGCGACGCCTTGGCTGCATTGTTCCCGCCGTGTTGAATGTCTTGTTTGCTCCGCTCCTTGGCTCTGGCTCACCGCGAGCCGATAGCCACAGCAACAAGTTTCGGTAAAGCGAAACCGGCTCGACCGGTTTGGTAATGAAATCGTTCATCCCCGCTTCTTCACAGGCTAGCCGGTCTTCGTCAAAAGCGTTCGCCGTCATCGCCAAAATAGGCAGACTTTCACGCCCCGGCAACAAACGAATCGCCCGCGTCGCTTCCAGACCGTCCATATTGGGCATTTGCATGTCCATCAGGATCAGATCATAGGTATTCACTTTCGCCAACTCGAGTGCGTCTTTCCCATCGCTCGCGGTATCAACCTGCAACCCCACGCCATAGAGCAACTCCAGCGCGACTTCGCGATTGATCGGGTTATCCTCGGCCAGCAATAGCCGCACATCGCCGTATCGCTCGCGCAATTGGCTTTCGGCATCCTCGGTTTCAACCTCGATTTTGCTTTCATTCGGCATGATGCCGTGCCCATGATAAAGACGCGCGGTAAACCAGAAGGTGCTTCCCTGCCCCAATACACTCTCGACCCCGACTTCCCCGCCCATCAGCTGCACCAGCCTTCGGGTAATCGTCAAACCCAGGCCACTCCCGCCGTATTTACGCGTTGTCGAGGTATCCGCCTGCTCGAACGCCTTGAACAGACGAGGGATTTTTTCCGGATCGATACCGATCCCGTTATCGACAACTTCAAAGCGCACCAACAACGAATTCCCGTCGTCCTGCAGCAAAACCGCCCGAATCGTAACCACGCCCGCTTCGGAAAACTTCACCGCATTCGCAGCGTAGTTAAGCAAGGCTTGGCGCAAACGCGTCGGGTCGCCACGCAACCAGAGCGGAACCGAATCATGGTCCAACTCAATCCGCAGCCCTTTCTCGCGCGCCGATTGACCAATGATCGAGGCGACACCGTTCAGAATGGTGGAGAGATGAAAATCGGCGCTCTCCAGCTGCATCTGGTTGGCCTCGATTTTCGACAGATCAAGAATGTCGTTGATAATCGACAGCAAATGACGGCCGGAGCCGTCGATCTTGTCCAAGCGCTCAATCTGTTCCGGCGTCGTCGCGCTGCGCCGCAAAATGTGCGCCAGTCCGATGATGGCATTCATTGGTGTGCGGATTTCATGGCTCATGTTCGCCAGGAAATTGCTTTTTGCCTGATTGGCCGCCTCGGCCTGCAAGCGCGCCGCAATCAACTCCGTCGTACGTTGCTCTACCAGTTCTTCCAGATGATGGCGATGACGATCCAACTCGTTGGCGATCCGTTTTTTCTCGGTGATATCTTCCTTCACCGCGACATAGTGGGTAATCGTGCCATCGGCCTGACGCAACGGCGTAATGAAAGCGAACTCGACAAACTCGCTGCCGTCTTTCTTGCAGTTATAAAACTCGCCTTTCCAGATCCGCCCGGCGCACAGGGTCGCCCACATGTTGGCGTATGTTGCGGCGGGCGTTCTCCCTGACTTGATGATCCGGGGATTCTGCCCGATCAGCTCGTCGCGCGAATAACCGGTCGTCTGGACAAAAGCTTCATTCACATACTCGATCCGGGCGTCGATATCGGTGATGACAATACATTCCGAACTCTGCTCAACCGCCAGCGCCAGCTTGCTGAGTTGAGCCTCGACGTTCTTGCGCTTGGTAATGTCGCGGGAAATACCAAACATCCCGACAACCCGCCCCTCGCTATCGCGCAATGGGCCTTTGGTATCAAGAAAGGTACGCATGCCATCGACCGAAATCAGGGTTTCCTCTTCGGTTTCCGTCGCATTCCGGGCGATAACGCGCAAGTCATTGGCACGCAGCATCTCGGCCTGTTCTGCCGGAAACAACGCCGCATCATCCCGACCGATCATGTTTGCGGTGCTCAAGCCGAGAATCCGTGCCGTTTCGCGATTGGCCAGCAAATAGCGCCCCTCGAGATCCTTGGCGTAAATAGCGTCCGACGAGTTATCGACAATCGCCGATAGCAGCGTCAAAGTCCGCATCGTTTCTTTCTGCGCCGAAATCTCGCTTTGGGCGGCGCGTTGCGCACGCCTGAGAAAATGCCGAACCAGTCCGTAAAGGAGCAGCGAAGTCAGGGTGACAAAGAACATCCCTTTGCCGGTATTGACCATGGCGATTTGTCGCGGGTCACTCAACAACCATTCCACGACCCGATCCGACATCACAATCCACAAGCTGGCGAAGACAGCGTAGGCCGCCGCGATACGAAACGCGCCGACCGGCACCTTTTGCTTTGGCCCTTTTACGTCTGCCTGCGAATCGTCTGCACTCATAAAATCACCTTGCTGATCGTCAATGCCCAATCGAAATACGGCTTGTCGGTGCGCTTACCCGGCTAGTCTAGCGGCAATTGGGCGCAACAGCGCGTCACGGTCACCCAACACTCATCGACTGGCCGCATCAATCACTGTCAGCGCAGTCATGTTCACAATCCGGCGCACCGTTGCCGTGGTCGTCAACACCTGCACCGGCCGCGCCGCGCCGAGCAGGATGGGGCCGATCGTCACGCCGTTACCGGCCACCATCTTGAGCAGGCTGTAGGAAATATTGGCCGCATCGAGATTGGGCATCACCAGAATATTGGCTTCGCCGGAAAGCGGCGATTCCGGGTCGAATTTATGGCGAATATCCTCCGACAACGCCCCGTCGCCGTGCATCTCGCCGTCGGCCTCGGTTTCCGGAGCCAGCGCATGAAACAGCGCAGTGGCATGCGCCATCTTGCGCGCCGATTCGGACGACGAAGCGCCAAAATTGGAATGCGACAACATCGCCACCTTCGGCTCGATGCCAAAACGACGCACCACATCGGAGGCCATCACGGCGATTTCGGCCAGTTGCTCGGCGCTCGGATTTTCGTTCACATGCGTATCGCAAACGAAAACTGCCCGATTCGGCAAAATCAGGTGGTTCATCGTCGCCAGCGTGCTGCAGCCGGACGCCTTGCCGATCACCTCTTCGACCTGTCGCAGATGGTGCGAAAAACGACCGGTCACCCCGCAGATCATCCCGTCGGCGTAGCCCTGCCGGATCATCATCGCGCCGATCACCGTATTGTCGGTGCGCAGCGCGGCCTTGGCGATATCAATGGTCACCCCACGGCGCTTCATCAATTGGTGATACGCCTTCCAGACAACGTTGTAGCGCTCATCGTTATTTGGATCGACAACCTCCAGTTCCTTGCCAATCGTCAGTTTCGAGCCAATCTTGAGCAAACGCGCGGCGATGACATCCGGGCGCCCGATCAGGATCGGGTGCGTCAGTTGTTCTTCCATGATGATCTGCGCCGCACGCAACACGCGTTCGTCCTCGCCATCCGGATAAACCAGGCGAGTGGGTTTGCCGTTTCGGGCCACATCGAATACCGAGCGCATACTGACGCCGGTACGATAAACAAAACCTTTGAGCCTCTCGGCGTAGGCCGCCATGTCCGCAATCGGCCGCGTCGCCACGCCGGAATCCATCGCCGCTTGCGCCACAGCCGGCGCGATAACCAGAATCAGGCGCGGATCGAAAGGTTTCGGAATCAGGTAACCGGCGCCAAAACTCAAATCCTGCCCGGGATAAGCGACCGCGACTTCGCTGGTCACCGCCTCGTGCGCCATATCGGCAATGGCATGCACGCAAGCGAGTTTCATCTCCTCGGTAATCCGCGTTGCGCCGACGTCTAGCGCGCCGCGGAAGATAAACGGGAAACACAGGACGTTATTGACCTGATTGGCGTAATCGGAACGCCCAGTGGCCATGATCACATCCGGACGGGCCTTTCGCGCCTCCTCGGGCATGATTTCCGGCGTGGGGTTGGCCAACGCAAAAACGATAGGCTGGCTGGCCATTTTGGCCACCATCTCGC
>CAZZDF010000106.1:0-6240 GCA_964652915.1 uncultured Propionivibrio sp.
GGAAACAACGCAATCACCGGCTGACACAGACGCGATGCCTGTCGCAAACGCTCGTCGAGTGGAACAAATCCAGCGAACTCGAGGCTCGCTAAGCGACGACTATGGGTTAGCTGAGCGATATTGCCATGAATAGCTCGCGCCTCGTCTGAACCGCGAGCCTTGCTGACCAGAATGCGGAAGTTCTTCCGCGCGTACCCCAAACTGACTTTCTTGATCAGGGCATAGGCATCGGTTATCGATTCTCCGGAAGGTGTCATCACCACCACGGTATCGTGAGCGGCAAGGCCAAGCGGCGAAAACCCGAGCGGATGGTCGATCGACGCATCGACGAGAATCACGTCTGCGGAGCGCTCCATCCCGGCAATACTATCGAGCAAAGACGACTGTTGACGCGAGTTGAGCTGCCCCAGCTTTTTGACGGCACGCGCTGCTGGGAGCACACGCACCCCGGGCGCAACGGTCAGCAGGACATCGGACAGCTGTTTTTCTCCGTTGATCACCTGCAATAAATCATTGCGCGCAAGTGCTCCATAGCAGGACGCCACGTTGTTCTTGGTGTTCTCGTCGAACACCAGGACTTCCTTACCCTGACGGGCGAGAGTCGCCGCCAGATTGGCCACCAAAGTGCTTTTGCCGACCGCCACACTCCCGGCAGCGAAGGTGACAACGCGGGACTGTTGGCGACCAAACAGACGACGCAGCCCATCCGCCTGATCACGATAGTGCTCAGCCACGACGCCCTCCGCTTGCCGCGATTCCAACGCCGGCGGTAGCCATCATCAAACCGGGTTCGACGCCATCGAGACGGTGCGGCGAGGTATCCGGCAGATCCTTGAATGCCCGATGCAGCAAATACGCACGGTTGGGCAAATGCAAATCCTCCGGAACTCTTTGCCCGTTGGAGACGTAATGCAGCCGCAAGCCATGCCGGATGATCACATCGAGCGACGAAGCCAGACTGGCGGCTTCATCAACCTTGCTCAGAATGCAGCCAGCGAGATCCGGGCCGTTATAAGCCCGAATTACGTCGTCCAGTGTATCGCCGCGGCTGGTGGCCGAAAGCAGCAACAACCGCTTGACGTTGCTGTTGCCAAACATCGCCATTTGCTCCTCAACCATCCGATCGCGCTGGCTCATCCCCATCGTATCGACCAGCACCATGTGCTTGTGCTGCAAGTCGAAAAGGGTTTGTTTCAACTCCTCGGCATCTTTGACCAAATGCACGGAAACCCCAAGAATCCGACCGTAGATTCTGAGTTGTTCGTGCGCACCGATACGGTAGCCGTCCGTGGTCACCAGCGCCACTTTGCTAGCTCCGTGCCGGAGCACGCAACGCGCAGCAAGCTTGGCCGTCGTCGTTGTTTTCCCGACCCCGGTCGGGCCAACCAAGGCGTAAACGCCCCCCCGATCAACAATGTCGCTCTCCGCGCTGATCGTCAAAAAGGAGCGATCAGCGGCGTTTCTCACCCAACCCAAGGCTTCTCTGGCATTCAACTCGCGCGGCAAATCGACCAGCAGATCCCTTGCAAAACGTGGGGAGAAGCCCGCATCAAGCATCTGCCGGAGCATTTCGGTTTTTACTGGCTCAGCGCGAGCGCTTTCGCCCCAGGCCGCTCCGGCAAGATGCTGTTCGAACATTTTTCTTAAGGAGCGAATTTCATCCATTACTTCCGCCGGAACAATCTCGGCGGGCTGCCTTTCGGCAGGTGATGGTGCGGCAACCGGGCGATCAAACTGTGGTGCAGGGCGCGGAGCCAAAGGCGGTAGCGGCGCCTGAGCGGCCGGCGCTCGCAACGAAGGCTGCGGAGCGGACAATCCGGTCCGTGGCACGCCCGGTCTCGGCGCGGCTTGCGACGAAAGCTGAACGGTGTAGTCGTTGATTGGCTGGGGGGCTTCCTTCGGCGGCAAGGGCGCAATCATGTCCATATCGCCGGCCGAAACAGCCATGATCTCGACCCCCCCGGGGATAGCCCGATTGGACAGGATGATCGCATCAGGCCCCAACATTTCCTTGACCTTGTGCAAAGCGTCCCGTGCCGTCGCTGCAATGAATTTTCTGACGTTCATGTTCTACCCCCAATGATCGAGGTTACTTTTATTATTTTGCTTTCAGGCACTTCACCATGCGCAAGCACCTTCAATTGAGAAATGCCACGCCGCAGGAAGCGGGATAGCAGTAAGCGAAGATTTCCTGAAACCAACAACACAGCGGGCAAACCCAATTCTTCCTGGCGCTGAGCCGCCGCCGAAGTTTCGCGAATCAAGGTATCGGCCAGACTCGGTTCAATGCTGGCGTTTTCGCCACCACCGGCGATCGCCTGCAAAAGCACGCGCTCAAGCTGGGGATCGAGCGACATGACCTGCATTTCGGCACCACTCGGGTAAAGCTGCTGGACAATCGAACGGCCAAGGGCGATACGCACCTGGGCAGTCAGCGCGTCCGCATCCTGCGTCCGCGTCGCCGTTTCGGCCAGAGTCTCGATGATGGTGCGCATGTCGCGGATATGGATATCCTCTTCAAGCAGGTTTTGCAGGACCTTCTGCAAAACGCCCAAGGGCAGGACTTTAGGCACCAGGTCCTCGACAAGTTTCGGCATATCCGTGGCCAGATGATCAAGCAAGGCCTGGGTCTCCTGGCGACCCAGAAGTTCGGCCGCGTGAGACAGTATTAAATGATTCAGATGCGTGGCGGTCACCGTACTCGCATCAACCACGGTATACCCAAAGGCTTGAGCCTGCTCGCGCTGAGTCATGTCGATCCATACGGCCGGCAAACCAAAAGCCGGATCGTTGGTCGGCGTCCCCTGCAGTTGCCCGGCGACTCGGCCCGGATTGATCGCCAACAGATTACCCGGGAAGGCTTCGCCCTGACCGATTTCAACGCCCTTAAGCAGAATCCGGTAGGCATTGGGCTTCAATTCAAGGTTGTCACGAATGTGCACTGGCGAAACCAGGAACCCCACTTCCTGGGCGAATTTTTTACGAATCCCGCGAATCCGGCGCAGCAATTCACCGTCCTGCGCCTTATCCACCAGAGGAATCAGGCGATAGCCAACCTCTAGCCCGAGAACATCAAGCGGTGACACGTCGGCCCAGCTCGCCTCCTGCGACTCGGAAGTGACCGCCGGAACGGCCGCAGCGACTGGAACGGGCTTGGCCATCCGCAAGCGCCGCTCCATATCCCAGGCCAAGGCGCCCAAACCCGCAGCGAGCAACAGGAAAACAAAATTTGGCATCCCGGGAATTAGGCCAAGCAAGCCGATGATTGCACCCGACAAACCAATCACTTTGGGATTATTGAAAAGCTGAGCAACAAACTGCTGGGAAATATTCTGGTTATCGCCAACCCGGGTAACCACCATACCGGCGGCAATTGAGATGATCAACGCCGGGATTTGGGCGACCAGACCATCGCCGATGGTCAGCAAGGTGTAGGTCTTGGCCGCGGCCCCCATATCCAGGTTGTGCTGGAGAACGCCGACAAATAAGCCGCCGATGACGTTGATGAACATGATCAGGATGCCGGCAACGGCATCGCCACGAACAAATTTTGAAGCACCGTCCATCGAACCAAAGAAATCCGCCTCTTCGGCAATGGTTGCCCGGCGCCGCCGTGCCTCATCTTCGCCAATCAGCCCGGCGTTGAGATCGGCGTCAATGGCCATCTGCTTGCCAGGCATGGCATCCAGGGTGAAACGCGCAGCAACTTCGGCAACCCGGCCGGCACCTTTGGTAATCACCACGAAGTTGATGATAACCAGAATGGCAAACACGACGATACCAACCGCGTAATTGCCGCCAACCAGAAAGTGCCCGAAAGCCTCGATCACCTGCCACGCCGCGCCGGCACCGGTATGCCCTTCAAGAAGTACCACCCGGGTCGAGGCCACGTTAAGCGACAAACGAAGCAGGGTTGTGATCAGCAATACCGTCGGGAAAACCGAAAAATCCAGCGGCTTCATTACGTTGATGGCCACCAGCATTACGACGATCGAAATCGCAATATTGAAGGTAAAGAAGAGATCGAGCATGAATGGCGGCAAAGGCAACACCATCATCGACAGGATCAACAGGATCAGTATCGGCCCGGCGAGCTGCTGCAACCCGGCGCGGCCGAGAATATTCTGCAGGGAAAGGCTGTTTGCGCTAGCCATTTACGGCCTCCACAGCCATTTCGGCGGGAACCGGGATTTCTCTCGGGGGCATCGGATAGTTTCCGCCGGCCTGACGCCAGTTCGCCAGCTGGTAAACATATGCCAGCACTTCGGCAACCGCCGCGTACAACGCGGAAGGAATTTCCTGATCAATATCCGCATGCCGGTAAAGCGCCCGCGCCAGTGGCGGCGCTTCCAGCATCGGCACGCCGTTGGCCGCGCCAATCTCACGGATTTTCAGGGCGATTTCCCCCATTCCCTTGGCCAAAACCTTGGGGGCGCTCATTCCGCTTTTGTAAGCAAGCGCCACGGCAAAATGGGTCGGGTTGGTAACGATTACATCGGCCGTTGGCACCGAGCCCATCATCCGCCGACGCGCCGCCTCCCGCTGCAGTTGCCGAATGCGTCCCTTGACTTGCGGATCGCCTTCCATTTCCTTGGCTTCGCGCTTGACTTCTTCCTTGCTCATCTTAAGTTTGTCGTAGTACTGCCAGAGCTGGAACGGCACATCAACCGCAACGATCAACAACATCGCCAGGACGATCATCAGAAAACTGTAATTAACAAGGTGCCCGGCACTAGACAAGGCCACTTCGATGGATTGGCCGAACAGCGCGTAGATATCGGCACGCTCGCTCCACAGAACCCAGCAAGCGACACCACCGACCAGAAGGGCTTTGGCCACCGCCTTGACCAATTCAACCAGGCCACTCCAGGAAATGATCCGTCCCAACCCCTTGATCGGATCAAGACGCCCAAGATCAGGACTCAACGCCTTCAGCGAAAAATTCCAGCTCCCCAAAAAGAATGGAGAAACCAGCGCGGCAACAATCAAGGCCAGCAACAAAGGTGCAAAAGACAGCAAGGCATCGAAAGAGAGATCGGCAAAACGCACCAGCATGAACTGCGGATCGCGGAACAAAGGTTCTTCGACGGTCAAACCACGCCGAACGATCGCTGCCGTGCGTTGCATCATCCAAGGCCCGACAAACCAGAACGCGGAGGCCGAAACAATCAAAATCAGAAAAGCGCCGATCTCCCGCGAGCGAGGGACCTGCCCTTCCTCACGTGCTTGCTCCAAGCGTCTGGTAGACGCAGGCTCGGTTTTCTCGACGTCGCTTTCTTCGGCCATCAGCGGCTTCCGGTTGATTTCGAGCCATTATATAAAAAATCTATAAAAAATAAAGATATATGCGCGTTTATTTAATCTAATTCTCGAATAGTAGCGCTAACGCAACAAGCGTCGTTTTTTTGCAAAAAGAAAGGGGGCCGAAGCCCCCTGTCTAATCCACTGTTTTTAAACTGAATTAGATTGACAACTCAAGCAACTTTCCGTGCTTTGGCCCAGTTTCCTGATCGATATGCGCGTTCAGGTCAAGCAGCAACTCTTTCATGTCAAGAATCAGGACAATCTGACCGTTCGACAGCGTCGTCACCCCAGCGACACCACGCGGACGGAAATCGTCAAGCGACTTGATCACCGCATCGTCTCGACCAGCAAAGCTATCGACCGACAAGATGAAGCTACGCTCGGAGGTTTGCATCAACACCCCGTATTCGGGTGTTCTGAGTTGCGGCCAGCCGAGCAAGCGTGACAACGCCACCACCGGCAAAATCTCGCCGCGAACAACCAGCGTCTCCTTGCCACCGACTTCCTGCATCTTGGTGTTGTCGATCGGCAAAATCTCCCGAACCATGGAAAGCGGCAAAGCAAACGGCTGATCGCCAAGCAATACCAGAAGAACCGGGAGAATCGCCAGAGTCAGTGGCAGCGAAATAATAAACACAGACCCTTTGCCGGGTTCGGAGCGGATTTCGACCGAGCCATTAAGTTTCTGGATATTGGTTTTAACCACATCCATGCCTACGCCACGGCCGGAAACCGCGGAGGCCTTTTCCATCGTCGAGAAGCCCGGCAAGAAGATCAGATTCAGGCTTTGCCGATCATCCAGCGTATTGGCCTCTTCTTCCTTGATGATCCCTTTTTCGATCGCCTTGGCGCGAATTCGCTCGGGACTCATCCCACGACCGTCATCGGCGATGATCAGGACAATATGATCGCCTTCCTGGCGAGCCTCAAGCCGCA
>CAZZDF010000107.1:0-6202 GCA_964652915.1 uncultured Propionivibrio sp.
ACATGACCATCCAGACCGCCGTGCTGATCGAGACGCTGACCGCGCTCGGCGCCGAGGTCCGCTGGGCCTCGTGCAACATCTTCTCGACGCAGGATCATGCCGCCGCCGCCATCGCCGCGCAAAATATCCCGGTCTTCGCCGTCAAAGGCGAATCGCTCGCCGACTACTGGAACTACACGCACCGCATCTTCGAATGGCCGGACGGCGGTTATTCGAACATGATCCTCGACGACGGCGGCGACGCCACGCTGCTGCTGCACCTCGGCGCCCGCGCCGAAAAGGACATTTCGCTGCTCGCCAAACCCGGCTCGGAAGAGGAAACCGTGCTTTTTGCCGCGATCAAGGCCAAGTTGGCCACCGACCCCACCTGGTATTCCGTGCGCCTCGCAGCGATCAAGGGCGTGACCGAAGAAACCACCACCGGCGTGCACCGTCTGTACCAGATGCACCAACGCGGCGAGCTCAAGTTCCCCGGTATCAACGTCAACGATTCGGTCACCAAATCCAAGTTCGACAATCTCTACGGCTGCCGCGAATCGCTGGTCGACGGCATCAAGCGCGCCACCGACGTGATGATCGCCGGCAAGGTTGCGGTCATCTGCGGTTACGGCGACGTGGGCAAAGGCTCGGCACAAGCCATGCGCGCCCTGTCGGCACAGGTCTGGGTTACCGAAATCGACCCGATCTGCGCCCTGCAGGCGGCGATGGAAGGCTTCCGTGTCGTGACCATGGAATACGCCGCCGACAAGGGAGACATTTTCGTCACCACCACCGGCAACTATCATGTCATCACCCACGACCACATGACGGCAATGAAGGATCAGGCGATCGTCTGCAACATCGGCCACTTCGACAACGAAATCGACGTCGCTTCGATCGAAAAGTACCAGTGGGAAGAAATCAAGCCGCAGGTCGATCACGTGATTTTCCCAAATGGCAAACGCATCATCCTGCTCGCCAAGGGCCGTCTGGTGAACCTCGGCTGCGCCACGGGCCACCCGTCCTACGTGATGAGTTCCTCGTTCGCCAATCAGACGATCGCCCAGATCGAACTGTTCACGCAGAACGACAAGTACCCGGTCGGCGTCTATACGCTGCCCAAGCACCTCGACGAAAAAGTGGCTCGTCTGCAGCTCAAGAAGCTCAACGCGCAACTGACCGTCCTGCGTCCGGAACAGGCCGCGTACATCGGCGTGCCGGTCGAAGGCCCGTACAAGGCTGAGCACTACCGTTACTAAGCCGGAACATACCCGACTCCACTTCCAGATCATTAGTGGCGCCAAGTCACGAATGATCTGGAGATCGAAGAAGGAAATGCCATGCGCCTGATTCTGCTGTGGATACTGAACGCCGTCGCCTTGCTGGCCGTGGCCTACCTGCTGCCATCGATTCAAGTCGCGTCCTTCGGATCGGCGATGATCGCCGCGGTGCTGCTCGGTCTGGTCAACACCGTCGTACGCCCCGTGTTAATCCTGCTGACACTGCCGGCAACGCTGCTGACCCTTGGCCTCTTTCTGTTTGTCATCAACGGCCTGATGTTCTGGCTGGCCGGATCAATGATTGACGGGTTTGCCGTCGAGAGTTTCTGGTCGGCCTTTTTCGGCTCGCTGCTCTACAGCCTCATCTCGTGGGCGCTGTCGAGCCTGCTTGTTTCCGGCAAGCGCTGACACATTTTTTGAATGCGAAGACCTGCATGAACCCCATTGAACTTTCCATCGAATTTTTCCCGCCGCAAACACAAGACGGCGTGGAAAAGCTGCGCGTCGTACGCGAAAAGCTGGCGACCCTCAAGCCGGACTTCCTCTCGGTCACCTACGGCGCTGGCGGCTCCACGCGCGAACGCACCTTCTCGGTGATCAAGGAGATTGCCGCCGAAGGCTTTAACGCCGCGCCGCACCTCTCCTGCGTCGGCTCGACGCGCGACAGCATCCGCGAAATCCTCAAGGACTACCAGTCAGCCGGCATTCGCCGCATTGTCGCCCTGCGTGGCGATCTGCCTTCCGGCATGAACCAGTCCGGCGAATTCCGCTATGCCAACGAGCTGGTCGAATTCATCCGCTCCGAGACCGGCGACCATTTTCATCTCGCCGTCGCCGCCTATCCCGAATGGCATCCGCAAGCACGCACTCCGGGCGACGACCTCAAAGCCTTTGCCCGCAAGGTGAAAGCCGGCGCCGACACGGCGATCACCCAATACTTCTACAATGCCGACGCCTACTTCCACTTTGTAGACGAAGCCCGCGCACTAGGCGTTGATATTCCGATCATTCCCGGCGTCATGCCGATTGCCGGATTCTCCAAGCTGGCGCGTTTTTCCGACGCCTGCGGCGCCGAATTGCCGCGCTGGATGCGACGCAAGTTCGAGAGCATGGGCGACGACACCGACTCAATCCGCGCCTTCGGCCTGGACATCGTCACCGAACTCTGCGAACGGCTGATCGCCGGCGGAGCGCCGGGCCTGCATTTTTACTCGATGAACATGTCGGGACTGACGCTGGAAATTTGCCAGCGCCTGAACATCGGACAAAGCTGAAAGCCGCATCAATCAACGACCTTCGCACAGCATTGCCCAGAGAACGCCAAAACACGCGGCTCTCAGGGCAATGTTGCTCTAGCGCCGATTGCTGCCGGCGACCATCTTGAATTCAAACACCCGGCATTCAATGGCGCCGTTATAGAGCGGCGTTTTCTTGCTTGGCGTCAGACGCATCAACTTCGGCAAACGCATGTCGGCGGTCAGGAAGTAGCAGTTCCAGCCGGCGAAGTTGCGCTTGAGCGCGCTACCCAGTTGCGGATAAAAAACGGCCAGTTCGTCCAGTTCGGACAAACGTTCGCCATAGGGCGGATTGGCAATCATGATGCCCGGCCCCTCGCCCACAATCTCCGGCGCTTCGATTTCCAGCACGTCGCCAGTACGCAACGCCACAGCGGGCAAAAGCCCGGCACGATCAAGATTGGCCAGCGCCGCACGCGCAGCCACCGGGGAAATGTCGCTACCGTAGATCCGCGCGGGAGCGGCCGGCTTTTCGGCATCCATTGCCTCGTCGAGCAAATCCTTCCACGCCGCCAGCTGAAAATTCTTCAGCCGCTGAAAACCGAAATCGCGCCCGGCGCCCGGGGCAATATTCAAAGCCACTTGCGCCGCTTCGAGCAGAAAAGTACCGCTACCGCACATCGGGTCAAGCAGGGTCATTCCCGGCTGCCAGCCAGAAAGACGCAGGATGCCCGCGGCCACGTTCTCTTTGAGCGGCGCATCGACGGTCTTTTGCCGTAGCCCCCGCTGATAGAGCGGCGCGCCCGAGGTGTCGAGATACAAGGTGCATTGATCGGAAGTAATGAAGCCATGAATGCGCACCTCCGGCTCGCGCGTATCGACGCTCGGCCGCTTGCCTGTATCGGCGCGAAAGCGGTCGCAGATCGCGTCCTTGATACGCAGGGTAATGAATTCTAGGCTCTTGAGCGGACTTTTGACCGCCGTGACATCGACGCGAATCGTTTGCGCCGGAGCAAACCAAGTCGGCCAGGCGGTATCGAGCGCCAGCTTGTAGATGTCGTCCTCCTTGGCGTAGCGACCATGCGCCACGCGCCAGAGAATGCGCGTTGCAATACGTGAATGCAGATTGGCGGCGTAACACGCCGGCCATTCGGCAGCAAAATGCACGCCGCCGGGAATCTGTTTCAAATCCTTGACGCCAGCCGCCGTCAGATCTTCGGCTAGGAGCGCTTCAAGCCCACGCGGGCAACTGGCAAAAAACTTTTCCACTAAGAACTCCTAGAGAGGTTTGAGAACTACGAGAAAAACGACGATCAGCAGCGCAATGGCTGGCACTTCATTAAACCAGCGATACCAGACATGGCTGCGGGCATTACGCCCACCCTCGAAATCGCGCAATAAGCGCCGGCAATAATGATTGTAGCCGACGAGTCCGGTAACCAAGGCCAGTTTGAGATAAAGCCAGGTTCCGCTCAGACCGACGGCAAGCCATAACCAAAGGCCGGAAAGCAAAGCCAGATAACCGATCGGCGTCATGAAACGATAGAGCTTGCCGGCCATAAGCAGCAAGCGATCGCGTTCAGCGACACTCTCCGTCGGCACCATCGCCAGATTAACAAAGATACGTGGCAGGTAGAACAGACCGGCAAACCAACTGGTCACCAGAAAGATATGCAACGCCTTCATTTCCAGGTAATACGGATAGGCCATCAGAGATTCCTTTCCTGCCGGGCAGCAGCCACGCCATCGGCAACCCGCGGGTAGCGTAAGCACGCATGCAGTTCCTTCTTGATGCGCCGATTATCCAGGCGACGCGACTCACTCATGAATGAAAGCTGCAACGGCGACATCTGCGTTTGCGCTTCGCTCCGCGAGATTCTCGGCACCCGCGGCAAACCAAACGATTCGGCAACGAGATCAAAATACTCAGCCATTTTCATTTCCGAATCATCGCTCGCGTTATAGCAACGATTCGCCCGCCCATAGCGCAAAGCGGCACAAGTCAGCATCGCCAGATCCTCGGCATGGATGTGATTGGTATAAACGTCGTCCTCGACACGCAAGGCGCTGAGGCCTTTTTGCAGGCGCTCCAGCGGCAAACGCTCCGCCGCGTAAATCCCCGGAGCGCGCAGAATACTGACATGCACCCTGTTCTTCCGTCCAAAACGACGCAACTGCCGCTCGGCGTCAACACGCCGTCGGGCGCGCGACGTTGCCGGCATCAGCACGCGGGTTTCGTCAATCCGCGCCCCGGCACAATCGCCATAAACACCGCTGGTGCTTACGTAGACAAGACGCTGTGGTACACTTTTTCCCAAGCTCAAGGCCGCCAGAAACCGGCGCATCCGCGGATCCGTCGTACCGGAATTGGGCGGTGGCGCAAAATGCAAAACAAGGTCGGCCAAGCCCGCGATGCGTCGCAAACTCTGCGCGCGATCAAGATCGGCGACAATCGGCCGCACCCCTTGGCTACGCCAATAAGCGCATTGCCCGGCGTCACGCACCAGAGCGAAAACGCGATAATGGCCAAGCAGAAGGGGTAAGGTACGGCGCGCCACATCACCGCTGCCGACAATCAGAAGTTTTTGCACTGCGCGATTTTACCGGATTCAACCCATCAGGGAGATTCAATGGCTTTTCAGATCAGAGTCGAACCAAGCGGCCACGTTTTCGAGGCAAACGCGGGCGAGTCCGTTCTCGATGCGGCGCTACGGCACGGTCTGATCATGCCTTACGGCTGTCGTAGCGGCGCTTGCGGCGCTTGTCGCGGAAAGGTGCTAAGCGGCGAAGTCGATCACGGCGAAACGCAGGAATTCGCGCTAAGCAAAGCCGATCGTGCGACCGGACAGGCCTTGTTTTGCTGCGCCAGCGCACAAAGCGACCTCGTCATCGAAGCCCGCGAACTGCACTCGTCACAAGACATCCCGGTTAAGACCCTGCCGGCAAAGGTACAGAAACTCACCCGCGTGTCTCCCGAGGTGATGCTCGTCGAGCTCAAGCTTCCCGCCAGTGAGCGGCTGCAGTTCATGGCCGGGCAATACATCGAAATTCTGCTTAAAGGGGGCGCACGCCGTGCTTTTTCGCTGGCTAACGCGCCGCATGACGACAGCTGCCTGCAACTGCATGTTCGCCTGATTCCGGGCGGCCAATTCACCGAACACGTCTTCAACGGAATGAAAGAACGCGACCTGCTGCGCATCAACGGCCCGCACGGCAGCTTCTTTCTGCGCGAAGACTCCGCCAAACCGATGCTGCTGATCGCCGGCGGCACCGGCTTTGCGCCGATCAAAGCCATCGTCGAACACGCCATCGCCGAAGGTTCGAAACGGCCAATGGTGCTCTATTGGGGCGCGCGCAGCAAGGACGACCTTTACCTGCGCGCGCTTGCCGAACAATGGGCGCAAAACCATGACCACATCCGCTTTGTCCCGGTATTATCGGATTCTCCCGAAAGCGACCACTGGCAAGGCCGAACCGGCCTGGTTCATCAAGCCGCGATGCACGATTTCCCGGACCTTTCCGGCCATCAGGTGTATGTTTGCGGTTCTCCGGCAATGGTAGCTGCCGCCCGAGGCGATTTTGTCGGACAATGTCACCTAGCGGAAAACGATTTTTTTGCCGACTCCTTCGAGTTTGCCAACGACAAAGCCAGTACACCTCAATTGCCAGAAAACTCTTCAGACTGACCACCATGCCCGACGTCTACAT
>CAZZDF010000108.1:0-6199 GCA_964652915.1 uncultured Propionivibrio sp.
TGTGGTTCATTTCACGCAGATGCGCCAGTTCGTGGGCCACCACATAGTCGATCACTTGCGGTGGGAAGTGGATCAGCCGCCAGTTCAGGCGGATGCCGGTTTTCAGGCTGCAACTGCCCCAGCGTGTACGTGCGGCCGAGAGCGTTAGTGGCGGTGGGGCTACGCCAAGCTGCATGGCGTAATGCGTCAGTCTTTCGGCGAATAGCTCCCGCGCTTTGTCGCGCAAGGCTTTTTCCAGAATGCGGGGCGCGTCGGGCAAAGAACGCAGGCAGAGCGTGAGCGTCTGTGGCGTGGTCTCGCTTTCGGCATGCCAGAGGACACGGTTGCCACCGGCGGAAAAGCGGATTTCCAGCAGCGCGCCCAGCAACGGCAAGCGCAGGCCGTCGTGAATCTTGAGCAACTCGGGGCGTTGGCGGGTGCGCCATTCATCGAGCTTTTCCGTGACCCATTCTCCGTGTTTCAGAATGAGCGATTCGACTTCGCGCAGGGAGGCGCGGGCCGGGGCGCCGACACGCAGGCCGCGGTGGTCGATGGTCAGGCCAATGGTTCGCCGTTTGGCACGGCGCAGGACGTAGGAGACGAGGCGGCCGCCGAGGGCGATGGTGCGGGGTGTTTCGTCAGCCGCCAGCGAAGGGTTGCCGGCGAACAGCAGTTCAGTGGCCCACGGCATGGCCGGAGTCGGCATAGCGGTGCGGTGACAGCCGGCGCATTTCGTTGTCGATCCAGCGCTCGGCTAACTCGGTGACCTCTGCGGCGGTTTTGCCTTTCGGGTCGATAGCCGGGCCGATACTTACGCTGATCGTTCCGGGCTTCTTGATGAAGGCATTCTTGGCCCACAACTCGCCGGCGTTGTGCGCTACCGGCACGACCAGCGCACCGGATTTAACCGCCAGATGTCCGCCCCCCTGCTTGAAACGGCGCGTTTCACCGGGAGCGACGCGGGTTCCTTCAGGAAAGATGACAACCCAGTAGCCGGCCTTGAGACGGTCGCAACCTTGGTCGATAACCTGACGAAGCGCGTCCTTGCCGGCGCTGCGGTCAATCGAGATCATTTTGACGGCGGCAAAGGCCCAGCCGAGAAAGGGAATCAGCATCAGCGATTTCTTCAGGACAAAGACCAGTGGCGGAAAGATGGCCTGCAGGCTGACGGTTTCCCAAGCCGATTGATGCTTGGAAAAAATGATCGAAGGACTCGTCGGGATATTCTCCCGACCGATGACTTCGTAACGGATATTCAGGACAACCCGGCACATGGCCAGGAATAGCGTGTGCCAGAGGGCAATGAGCTGGAAACGCACGCGCATCGGCAACACAATCGCCAGGCTGACGAACAGGCCGAAGGGGGCGGTGATCAGGATGGCAAGCGGCAGATACAGGGCGGAACGCAGAAAAAGCATCATGACTGGAGAATGTACTCGACAACTTCCGCGAGGTCGGTAAAAACCAGCGTACCTTCCGGAAGCTGGTCGGCGGCCTTGGTTTTTTCGCCCTTGCCAGTGAGCACCAGAATCGGCTGGGCGCCGGCTGCTGCGGCAGCTTCAAGATCGCGCTGCGAGTCGCCAACGGCGGGAATTCCGGCCATGCTGGTATTGAAACAGCCGGCAATGCGCTCCAGCATGCCGGGTTTGGGCTTGCGGCATTTGCAGTCGGAGTCTGCCGGATGCGGACAATAGAACACCGCGTCAATGCGCCCGCCAAGCGCTTGAACCGCATGATGCATTTTGTTGTGGATGGCGTTCAGGGTGTCCATGTCGAACAGCCCGCGCCCGACGCCGGACTGGTTGGTTGCCACGACGACCTTGTAGCCGGACTGGGTGAGCTTGGCGATGGCTTCCAGGCTGCCGGGCAGCGGTTTCCATTCGTTGGGGGACTTGATGTATTGGTCGGAGTCGTAATTGATGACGCCGTCGCGATCGAGGATAACGAGTTTCATACGCCCAGTTTCGAAATGTCAGCTACTGCGTTGAGTTGATCGAAAAGCGCCTTCAGCAGACCCAAGCGATTGGCGCGCACGGCGGGGTCGTCGACGTTGACCATCACCTGGTCAAAGAACCGATCGACTTCGGTGCGCACCGAGGCGAGCGCCTTGAGGGCGTCGCTGTAGTTTTCGTTGGCGACGTGCGTGGCGACAAGTGGGGCGACCGCTTGGACCTTGTCGTACAGGGCTTTTTCCGCTTCGTCCTGCAACAGCGCAACGTCCACCTTCGGCGCGGCGCTTTCGGCCTTCTTCAGGATGTTGCCAATCCGTTTATTGGCGGCAGCCAGCGCCAAGGCTTCCGGCAGCGCCAGAAAGTCGCGTACGGCGTTCAGTTTGGGCGTGACCAGGTCAATGCGCGTCGGGCGCTGCGCCAGTACGGCTTCGATGACGTCCTGCGCGTAACCGGCATCGCGCAGCAGGCCGCGCAGACGGTCGAACAGGAAGTTGAGCAAAGGTTCTTCCACTTTTTCAAGATGAATTCCCTGATGGGTCAAGGCTTCCTTCGCTGTGCCAATGAGTTCGTTAAGGTCGAGCGGCAGCGGGGTTTCCATCAGGATACGCAAGACACCGAGCGCAGCACGGCGCAGGCCGAACGGGTCCTTGTCGCCGGTCGGTAGCAGGCCGATGCCGAAGAAACCGACCAGCGAATCGAGTTTGTCGGCCAGCGCAGCGGCGCAGGCAATCGGACCCTGCGGCAGCTGGTCGCCGGCAAAGCGTGGACGATAGTGCTGCTCGATGGCATCGGCAATTGCCACTGGCGCCCCTTCGTGCAGCGCGTAGTAGCGCCCCATGATGCCTTGCAACTCGGGGAATTCGCCGACCATGTCGGTGAGCAGATCGACTTTGCACATCAGCGCGGCGCGCTCTGCGACGTTCGGGTCGGCTTGCAGCATTTCGGCGATTTTGTGCGCGATGCGGCCAAGACGCTGGGCACGGTCGCCGAGTGTTCCGAGCTTGTTGTGATAGACCACCGAGCCCAGTTTCATGGCGCGCGAGGTAAAGCCTTCCTTGCGGTCCTGGTTGAAGAAGAAGCGTGCGTCGGAAAGGCGCGGGCGGACGACGCGGGCGTTGCCGCCGATGATGTGTTTCGGGTCGGCGACGACCATGTTGGAAACGATCAGGAACTTGTTCAGCAGCTTGCCGGCCTGATCGAACAGCGGAAAATACTTCTGGTTCTGCTGCATGGTCAGAATCAGGCATTCCTGCGGCACGTCGAGAAATTCGTTTTCGAATTCGCTGACGTAGATGGCCGGCCACTCGACCAGCGAGGTGACTTCGTCGAGCAGACCTTCGGCAGGGTGCATGCGGGCCTTCTGCTCTGCGGCCTTGGCTTCGAGTTGGGCGGCGATTTCTGCGCGCCGCTCCTCGAAAGAGGCGATGACTTTCCCGGACTTGAGCTTTGTGCTGTAGTCCTCGGCGTTGTCGATCTGAATTTCGCCGCTGGACAGAAAACGATGGCCGCGCGTTTGTTTGCCGCTGGTGAGTCCGAGAACTTCTCCGGCGACCACGCGGTTGCCGTGCAGCATGATCAGACTGTGTGCCGGACGGACAAACTGCACGTCCGAATCGCCCCAGCGCATGAGTTTGGGGATCGGTAGCTTTTTGAGCGCTTGCGCGACGATGTCGGCCAGATGCGCATCCAGCGCTTCGCCCTTTTTGTCCATGCGGGCGATGAAGTATTCGGCTTTGCCGTCGCTGGTTTTTTGCAGCTGCTCGAAAGTGACGCCGGCCGAGCGCATGAAGCCTTCGAGCGCCTTGGTCGGCTTGCCGGTGGCGTCAATGCCGCTGGCTACGGCCGGCCCCTTTTTTTCGACGACGCGATCGGGCTGTTGTGCGGCGACATTGCTCACCAGCAAAGCCAGACGGCGCGGCGTGGCATAATGCGTACAAACGCTGTCGGCGCCGGCGAAGGCTTGATCCTTGAGTGCCGCAAAAATGCTGTTGGCAAAGGACTCGGAGAGCGCCTTGAGTGATTTGGGCGGCAGTTCTTCCGTACGGAGTTCGATGAGTAGGCTTTGGCTCATGTTATTTCGCCTCCTTGCCGGAAGACGCCCTGAGCAAGGCGGAGTCTTGCGAAGAAGCCCCCTCGGGGGGCTCTTTGCACATCGGGAAGCCGAGGGCTTCGCGGGAATTGTAGTAGGCCTGCGCGACTTCGCGCGCCAGGGCGCGGACGCGGCCGATGTAGGCGGCCCGTTCGGTCACCGAAATGGCGCCGCGCGCATCGAGCAGGTTGAAGGTATGCGAGCATTTCATGACCTGCTCATAGGCTGGCAGGGCCAGATTGGCCGCCATTAGCCGCTTGGCTTCGGACTCGTGTTCGTTGAAGTGGCGGGTGAGCATTTCGACATTGGCGTGCTCAAAGTTGTACGTCGACTGCTCGACCTCGTTCTGGTGGTAGACGTCGCCGTAAGTGACGCGGTAGCCCGGCCCTTCGGCCCAGACCAGATCGAAGACGTTTTCGACGCCTTGCAGGTACATGGCCAGCCGTTCGAGACCGTAGGTGATTTCACCGAGCACCGGCTTGCAGGTCAGCGAGCCGACCTCCTGGAAGTAAGTGAACTGCGTCACCTCCATGCCGTCCAGCCAGACCTCCCAGCCCAGCCCCCACGCGCCGAGCGTTGGCGACTCCCAGTCGTCTTCGACAAAACGGATGTCGTGTTCCTGCAGGTTGATGCCGAGCGCTTCGAGCGACTGCAGGTAGAGTTCCTGAATGTTCAGCGGCGACGGTTTGAGCACCACCTGATACTGGTAGTAATGCTGCAGGCGGTTCGGGTTTTCGCCGTAGCGGCCGTCTTTCGGGCGGCGCGAAGGTTGAACGAATGCGGCGCTCCAGGGCTCCGGGCCGATCGCGCGCAAAAAGGTCGCGGTATGGAAAGTGCCGGCGCCGACCTCGATGTCGTAAGGCTGGAGCAGAGCGCACCCCTGTTTGTCCCAGAAATTCTGGAGACGCAGAATGACTTCCTGAAATGTTGGCATGAATGGACTTCGCAAATGCAGAACAAAGGCCGATTCTACTTGGTTTTGCCGCAGACAAGAAGGCGAGACTCAGTCTCGGGCGATTGTGTTTTACTCGGCTGATTTCGTGTCCGGAGGGGTGTTCTCCGTTGATGCGCTATCGGTGGGCTTTTTGCGCGAGAGGAAATCGCGGAACAGGTAGTCTTGTTGAAGAATGTGATCAATCAGCCATGATTTCACGAATTTCATCGTGTTCATTTCCAGATGAAGACTTTTGTCCTCATAGGATTGCTGTAGTTTGAAGATGTTTTCGATCAAGCCATCGTGAATGAGCTGGTGCTGTTCGAGTTTCGGGTAGCCGGCATCTCGCATGATGGTTTCTTCGTGCCGAAAGTGCATTTCGGCATATACGATCAGTTGATTCAGAACCTTGGCGATGTCGTGTGCCGCATGTTTTTCCATCCATGTCGAATGGAAATTGTTGATCAAACGAAACAACTCCTGATGTTCGGAATCGATGGTTTTGTCACCGATCAGGTATTGGCTGGACCAGGAAAGTAGCGCCATGAGAGATTCTCCGACAACGTGATTTCGGTCAGGATAGCCTGTTACGCCGGCAGTAGAAAGCGATTAGCAGTACCGTGGAGCTGATGATCAGCCAGTTTCCCCAGCGCGCATAGGGTGTGATCCCCTGATAGCCGCGAACTTCGCCGCGTAATGCGGCGCGGGTGAAGGGTTTCAGAACGCTGTGCAGCCGACCGTCCGGGCCGATGATGGCGGTCATTCCCGTGTTGGTGGCACGCAGCATCATGCGACCGGTTTCCAGTGCCCGGGTCTGGGCGATTTGCAGATGTTGCGCCGGTGCCAGCGAGTCGCCGAACCAGGCGACATTGGAGAGGTTGACCAGCAGGGTGGCTACAGGAAGCGAACGGATGATTTCTTCTCCGAAAGCATCTTCATAGCAGATGTTCACTGCGACTTTCTGCCCGGCGATGTCGAGCGGTGGCTGTGTTGTTGCCCCGCGCGTGAAGTTCGACATCGGGATGTGGGTCATTGCCAGAAACCACGAAAACCCCGGGGGGATGAATTCGCCAAACGGTACCAGATGGGATTTGCTGTAACGCTGCGATGGGGATTGCCCAAGGCTCGCCGCGCCATTGGCGTAGGTGTTGCCGTCGCCAAAAACCGTGCCGAAAAGCAGATCGCCGCGTTCCCGCTGGGCGAGTTTTTTGAGTTCGTCGAGATACTCCTCCGGAACCTGCTCCA
>CAZZDF010000109.1:0-6191 GCA_964652915.1 uncultured Propionivibrio sp.
GCCCAAGATACAACAAAGCCCCCAATCTCTTGGAGGCTTTGTCAGCAGCCTGAGCAGAGGAGTCTCTGCTTTTTTATGCGTAAGCCCGATTTGGATCAGCTGCTGATATAGCTTTCCAGTTGCTTGATGATGAACTGCTGCTGGCTGATGACTTCCTTGATCAGGTCGCCGATGGAAATGATGCCGACGACGTTGTGCGAGTCGCTCAATACCGGCAGGTGACGGAAGTGCTTTTCGGTCATGATGGCCAGACATTCTTCGACGGTGCGGTCGAGCGTCACGTAGGCGACGCGTCCGGACATGATATCGCTGACCTTGGTGTCGATTGACGACTTGCCGCGCAGAATGACCTTGCGCGCGTAGTCGCGCTCGGAAAAAACCCCGCGCAGATAGCGTCCTTCCATGACCAGCAGTGCGCCGACATCATGCTCGGCCATGACTTTAAGCGCTTCGTAGATGGTTTGGTCGGGCGCTATGGTGGCCAATTTTCGTTGTTTGCTCTCGATGAGTTGCTTGAGGGTCTTCATCAGGCGATCCTTTAATGGCGGCGGGAGAGGTTGAATTAACTAGTGAACGGCAAACGGGTTCTTTGCTGAATTCAGCGCAAACCGGCAATGTAGTCGGCAAGCGCCTTGATTTGTTTGTCCGATAACTTGTCGGCAATGGTGCGCATCATATTTTGGGGATCATTAGAGCGCTCTTCACTGCGAAAGTTCTTCAACTGTAGTTCCGTGTATTCGGCATATTGCCCGGCCAGGCGCGGGTATAGGGCCGGAATGCCCGCGCCATTGGGGCCGTGGCAGCCAGCACAGGCGGGAATGCCACGCTCGAAATCACCTTTGCGCCAGAGCGTCTGGCCGGTGGCGACCAGTTTGGCATTGGTGGCAATCGAAGGTTTTTGTTTTTGTTGCGAAAAGAAGAGGGCCAGGGCGCGCATATCTTCGGCGCTCAAGGTGGAGGTCATTCCGGCCATTACCGCGTTGTTGCGGATGGCTGGCTTGCCTTCGCTGGCCTTGAATTCGTTCAGTTGCTTGAGCAGGTATTCAGCGCCTTGTCCGGCCAGGATCGGGTTGGCAGGAAGGGGACTGTTGCCATCAGCACCATGGCAGGCAACGCAAACTGTCTCCGCGATGGTTTTTGCCTTGGCTAAATCGGGTTTCGCTTCATCGGCAGCAAAGCTCGCGTAGCTGGCAGTCAAAAGAACAGCGAGTGCGGTTGCGCGAATCATGGACAAACCCCTTTGATCAATCCGAGTTCAGAGAAGCCAAACATCAAACCTGATATTCTATAGCACTTTCGGGCGGCGTTACTTTGAGCGCCCGCCATCCCTTTTCGGTTCGATCATGCCTTTATTCCAGAAAGCGGTTTTTCTCAAGACCGTAGCCAATTTGAACGATATGCCGTTCGATTCCCAGCGGGAGATCGCGTTTGCCGGGCGCTCCAACGCCGGAAAGTCGTCGGCAATCAACACGCTGGCCAATCATTCGCGTCTGGCTTTCGTCTCCAAGACACCAGGGCGCACGCAGCATCTCAACTATTTCACGCTCGACGAAGGGAAATACTTCGTCGATTTGCCTGGCTACGGATTTGCCAAGGCTCCCGAGGAAATACGCTCGCAGTGGGAAGGCTTGCTGGCGCCGTATTTGCGCTATCGCGAGCCTTTGGTCGGGCTGGTATTGATCATGGATAGTCGGCATCCGCTGACCGAGCTGGATCTGCAGATGCTCGACTGGTTCGCGCAGACCGGTAAGCCGATCCATGTCCTGCTTTCCAAGGCCGACAAGTTGACGCGTCAGGAACAGGCTGTAGCTATGCGCAACGTGCGTGAAGCGCTGGCCGGGATCAGCGACCACTGCTCTTTGCAGCTTTTTTCCAGCCTCAACAAAATGGGCGTGGCCGAGGCTGAGGTCGTCTTGGGCGGCTGGCTTGGCATGGAAGCGAAAAGTGAGCGTTTGCCGCCAACCGGATTGCGTACCGAAAAAGTGGCGCGGCCAAAGAACCGCAAAGCCAAGGGTTGGAGCGCGCGAAGCGCCAAGCCGGCGAGTAATAAAAAACCCCCGGCTCCGTAGGCGCCGGGGGCAAGGAGGCCCTACCTAGATGTAAGGCACCCGCTCAGGGAGATGAAGCGGGAGATGGAAAGAGCCATCTGTTGTCTAGGAGTCGGGTTCGAAGCGTTTGGTTCCTGTTTTTTGAGTTTTCTTTTTTGGGTAAGTGAAAGCCATGAGCGTGGATGCGAGTTTCCCCGGAACGCGGATGCGGCGGATGCGACGTGACGATTTTTCCCGACGCTTGATGCGTGAATCGGTGCTGACAGCCGATGATCTGATTTACCCGGTTTTTGTCCTCGAAGGCCAGGATCGTTCGGAAGCGGTGGCCTCGATGCCGGGGGTCTCGCGGCAGAGCCTGGACCGGCTGCTGAAAACCGCCGAACGCGTTGTGAGTCTGGGTATTCCGGCGCTGGCACTCTTTCCGGTGATCGATGCTGCGCGCAAGACGCCAGGTGCCGAAGAAGCGTGGAATTCAGATGGGTTGGTGCCGCGTGTGGTGCGGGCGTTGAAGAAGGAATTCCCCGAACTTGGCGTGATCACCGATGTGGCGCTCGACCCGTATACCAGCCACGGGCAGGATGGTTTGATCGATGCCGATGATCCGCGCGGCTATGTGCTCAACGATGAGACGCTGGAAGCCTTGGCCAGGCAGGCGCTGACCCATGCGCAGGCCGGTGCCGATGTGGTGGCGCCTTCCGACATGATGGACGGGCGTGTCAAACGCATTCGTGCCGAGTTGGATGCGGCAAAGTGCATCCATACGCGGATTCTGGCTTATTCCGCCAAGTATGCTTCGAGCTTTTACGGGCCATTCCGCGAGGCTGTCGGCTCGGCGGGCAATCTCGGTAAAGGCAGCAAAGCGACCTACCAGATGGATCCCGCCAACAGCGATGAAGCCTTGCGCGAAGTGGCGCTCGATCTGGCGGAAGGCGCCGATATGGTGATGGTCAAGCCGGGAATGCCTTACCTTGACGTTGTGCGTCGCGTGAAAGACGAGTTCAAGGTGCCGACCTACGCGTATCAGGTCAGCGGTGAGTACGCCATGCTCAAAGCCGCCGCGCAAAACGGATGGCTCGACGAAAAGGCGTGTGTCTTGGAGAGCTTGCTGGCCTTTAAGCGCGCCGGTGCGGACGGGGTGTTGACCTACTTTGCGCTGGATGCCGCAGCATGGCTCAGAGAGTGACACGGATGACCTTTCAGCGAGGTGCAGGAGGCTAATTTTTTAAATGCGCCACATGCTCCTGTATTCGCTGCTATCATCCGAACAAATGACGATGCAGTCCCGCCAACAGACGTAACTACCTATGCGAGGTGACAAATGTTGAATATTGCGTTGTTCGGCCCTCCTGGAGCAGGGAAGGGAACTCAGGCCGAGTTTCTGATCAAGAAATACAATCTTTATCACATCTCCACCGGCGATTTGTTGCGCAAGGAAATGGCCAACAAAACCCGTCTGGGGCAGGAAGCGCAAAGCATCATTGCGACCGGCGGGTTGGTCTCCGACGAGATCATCGTCCAGATCATTGAAAAAACCATCACGGAAAACCCCGATTGCAACGGCTTCTTGTTTGACGGTTTTCCGCGTACCTATATCCAGTGCTACATTCTGGAAGGTTTGATGCTGAAGCTGAATACATCGCTTAACTGCCTGATCAGTATGAATTTGCCGGAAGAGGAATCGATTGCGCGGCTACTGAATCGTGGCAAGACTTCTGGTCGCAGTGATGACAATGAAACGGTTATCCGCAATCGCCTCAAGGAATACAACGAAAAAACCCTCCCCGTCCTTGATTTTTACAAGGACAAAGGGGTGTATGTCGAAGTGGATGGCGCACAAAGCATCGAAGCCGTCACCGCTTCGATCACCAAGGTGATTAACGACGAATTGGCCAAGCGCCTGTTCAATATCGTTATTTTCGGACATCCCGGTTCTGGTCGTGGTTCTCAGGGCAAGGCGCTGGCCAAGAAATACGGTCTCGAATACGTGGCGACCGGCGATATGCTTGAGCATGAAATTGCCGAGGGCACGGAAATCGGGAAACGCATTGCGTCTCTCTATGAGGATGGGCAGCTGGTTTCCGACGAAATCGTTATTCAGCTTATCGAAAAGAAGCTGGCTAGCACAAAAAATCCGAAAGGCTTCATCTTCAAAGGCTTCCCGCGCACACTGGTGCAGTCGTACATCCTTGATGGACTGTTATTGAAGCACCATTCTTCGATATCGAGGGTCATTGATATCGAAATGCCCATGCTCGACCTGATCGGTCGTCTTGATGAGCGCAGCAAAACCGAAAACTGCAAACCGTACGACGATAGTACTTCGAAGATTGTCAAACGCTTGCTCGACCATCAGACCAAAACCATTCCGGTGATCGACAAATACGAGCAACTGCACGGGGTAATCAAGATCGACGGGTTGGGTACGATCGAAGAGGTTTCGCAGCGGATCGAGGCAGCGATCGAGGACAGTTTGAAGCACATGCAATAACGACTTTACTGCTTTGCCAATTGAAACGCCGCCGGCTTTAAAGCCGGCGGATTTTTTTAGGCATTTCAATATTTTTTATTCGGAGAGATTCATGCGTTTCGTCAAGTTTGTACTTTGTTGGGTGTTTTCTCTTTCCTTGTGCTGGGCGGCTGTGCCGACCAAAGATATTCCGAAGGCAAAGGATCCGGCGGGTTTGCCGCGTTATGCCGACTCGGTTATTTTTGGCTACCAGTTTGCCGATTTCGATGAATCGAACCTCCCTTTGGGCAAGGCTTTCATCAAAGATGGGCAGCGCGGTTTCGAGAAGAGCCTGCGCGTTGAAGGCAAGCGTACCCGGGTTCTTTATCTTGCGCCGGAGGGACGTTCCTCGTTGGAGGTGATGCGCAACTATACCGAAGCGCTTGCGCAAGCGGGCTACACGCCTTTGTTTGAATGCGCCCGCGAGGCTTGCGGCAGGGATGTGGAATCGGTGCTCTACACCTACAACAAACAGAACAAGTTGCAGGGCAAGCAGATTGTCGAATACGCGTTCACAATGGGCGTCAGCGATCAGCGTCTTTTTGTAGCCGAACTCAAGCAGGGCGGCGCATCGAGCTATGTGACGGTACTTGCCGCCGTCTCCGGTAATGCGGCGGAAAGCGACATCAAGAACCGCGTGACGGTTTATGTTGAGCAGATTCAGGCGGGCAAGATGGAAAGCCGTATGGCGACCGTGAAGTCGAGCGAAATTCAGCAAGCCATGAACCGCGATGGCAAAGTGGCGATCTACGGGGTGTTGTTCGATACCGACAAGGCCGAGATCAAGCCGGAATCGGCGCCGCAACTCGAAGAAATGGGGCGCTATCTGCAACAGAATCCGGCGGTGTCGGTCTATGTCGTTGGTCATACCGACAATCAGGGCAAGCTGGACTATAACCTCAGCCTCTCGCAGCGCCGTGCCGACGCGGTGGTCAATGCGCTAACAACTACCTACAAGATCGCGCGCACGCGGCTGATCGGCAAAGGCGTTGCCGGCCTGGCGCCGGTAGCCAGCAATCAGGCCGAAGAAGGACGTGCCAAGAATCGTCGCGTGGAGCTGGTGTTGCAGTAGCTTCTGGATCGGAAAGGGAAAAGGGCCGCTTGCGTTGCTGCAAGCGGCCCTTTTCTAATGCGATTCTGCGGGTCGAAGCTTTCTGTCAGCTATGCGTGTAGTTCTCGTTGAACCGCTGCATGTATTCGTCCATGCTGAATTTGTGTTCGGTGGCGCCGGCGTGTTCGATGGCGTAAACGGCGGAGATGTTGCCGTATTTGCCCATCTGCTCGAGTGAAACGCCTTCGAAGTAGCCTTTCAGGACGCCGGCGCGGAAAGCATCGCCGACGCCGGTGGGGTTGACGACGCGGGTTTCCTGCGCAGCAGGGACGTAAACCCGTTCGTTCTTGGTGCGGATCATGACGCCTTTGGCACCCAGCGTTTCAACAACGATCTTGACGTTTTCCAGCATGTCGCCTTCCGACAGACCGGTTCTTTGCAGCATGAGGTTGTATTCGTACTCGTTGAAAATGGCGATTTCGGAGCCCATGATGCCTTTGATCAGTTCCTCGCCGGTGAATCTCGGGATCTGCATGCCGGGGTCGAACATGTAGGGGATGTTCAGTTCCTTGCATTCTTGCGTCCA
>CAZZDF010000110.1:0-6183 GCA_964652915.1 uncultured Propionivibrio sp.
GGCGGGGGATGGTGGGTTCGGTGCTCATGCAACGCATGGTTGAAGAGCGTGACTTTGATTTTGTCGAACCGGTCTATTTCTCCACATCGTCTGTTGGCGGCAAAGGTCCGAACCTCGGTGGCAAGGATGGCGGTGTCTTGCACGATGCCAAATCGATCGAAATGCTCAAGCAGATGGATATCATCATCACCTGCCAGGGGGGGGATTACACGAAGGAAATCTTCCCCAAGCTGCGGGCTTCCGGCTGGAATGGTCACTGGATTGATGCGGCCTCCTCGTTGCGTATGGAAAAGGATGCCGTGATCGTTCTTGATCCGGTCAACCTGAACGTCATCAAGGATTCGTTGAGCAAAGGCGGCAAGAACTGGATTGGCGGTAATTGCACGGTTTCGCTGATGCTCATGGGCTTGGGCGGTTTGTTCCAGAACAATCTCGTCGAGTGGGTTTCGGCGATGACCTATCAGGCGGCTTCGGGTGCGGGCGCACAAAATATGCGTGAGTTGATTTCCCAGATGGGCGCCTTGCACGATGCGGTCAAGGCCGATCTGGCCGACCCGGCTTCGGCCATTCTGGAGATCGACCGCAAGGTCGCCGAGACCATGCGCTCGGCGGCTTTCCCGACCAAGAACTTCCGCAATACGGCTTTGGCCGGCAGTCTGATTCCGTGGATTGATGTGCCGGTCGAAGGCGGTCAGTCGAAGGAAGAGTGGAAGGGCGGGGCCGAGTGCAACAAGATTCTCGGGCTTCCGGCATTCCGTACGCCGGGAAGTATTCCGGTCGATGGCATGTGCGTGCGTATCGGCGCTATGCGTTGTCACTCCCAAGGCCTGACTATCAAGCTCAAAAAAGACGTTCCGCTGGACGAAGTCACCGACATCATTGCCAAGGCTAATGACTGGGTAAAAGTGGTTCCGAATGAGCGCGAGATTAGCGAACGCGAGTTGACCCCGGCAGCCGTTACCGGAACTTTGGCAGTACCTGTTGGGCGTTTGCACAAGCTGGCCATGGGCTCTGAATACCTCGGCGCCTTCACGGTTGGTGATCAATTACTATGGGGTGCGGCCGAGCCGTTGCGTCGGATGTTGCGAATATTGCTTGATAAATAATTGATTTTTAAAGTTAAATAAACGGGGCTTGTGCCCCGTTTTTATTTGTTGCATTTTTTACACATCACAAGCAAGTTTAGCTTGCATGCCTAACTCCATGATGTTATTTTAATATTTCCAATTTCGTCGCTCAGGGTGGCGCCGTGGCTAAAATAAAATCTATGAAACCAAATCATCTGGGAATGCGCGCCTCCGTATTGGCCGTTGCATCGTGTCTGGCATTTGCGGGGTTGCCCTTGGAGGCAAATGCGGCAGGATTAGGGAAGATCGTCGTTCTTTCTGGGTTGGGGCAGCCTTTGCGTGCGGAAATCGAGGTTTCCGCGACCCGCGAAGAGCTTTCGAACATGAAGGCCCAGCTTGCCTCTCAGGATGCCTTCAAGGAAGCCGGGCTGGATTACGCGACGACCTTGTTGGGAATCCGTTTCAAGATGGACAAGCGGCCCAATGGCGTGTCCGTGATCAAACTGAGTTCCGATAAGCCAATCAATGATCCGTTTATCGATATGCTGGTCGAGTTGAACTGGCCGGCCGGGCGATTGGTTCGTGAATATACCTTCCTGCTAGACCCTCCGGAAATGGCGGTAAAAGCTCCGGCGCCCGTTGCTGCGCCGGTCGTCAAGCCGGTAGTGTCGAGCAAGCCGCGGGTCGAAGAGCGCCCGACGACGACCGGTATCGATGAAGAAACGCGTAGTAAGGCGGCGGTTCGCGCGCAGTCACAGTCACAAGTTACAACCGCTCCTCCGCCTGCGCCGAAGCAGCCGGTTGATCAGTCGGCCGCTGGGCAGGATACCCGAGAGGTTCGACGTGGCGATACCTTGAACCGGATTGCCAGCGAAACCAAGCCAGAGGGCGTTTCTCTGGAGCAGATGTTGGTTGGGCTATTGCGTGCCAACCAGGATGCTTTCGATGGCGGCAACATGAACCGTCTGAAGACCGGGAAGATTCTCTCGGTTCCGGATAAGTCGGCGATTGAGGCTGTTTCGCCCGGTGAGGCGAAAAAGATCGTCGCCGCGCAGTCGGCAGACTGGAATGCTTATCGAAGCAAACTGGCCGGAATTGCGGCAAAGGCTCCGGTAAAAGAGGATGAGGCCAAGCAGGAAACCGCGGGCAAGATTACTGCCAAGGTCGAGGACAAGGCGGCGCCCGCTGAGCCGCCCAAGGATCAGCTGAAGGTTTCAAAAACCGAAGTCGTTGATGCCAAGTCGGCGGCAGCGGCAAAGGCCAGTGAAGAAGATCGGATCGCTAAAGAGAAAGCGCTCAAGGAGGCCAGCGAGCGTTTGGCCGCTCTTGAGAAAAACGTTGCTGCGCTTGAAAGCCTGATTGCGCTTAAAGACAAGAATCTTGCCGAACTACAAAAGCAGGCAGCGGCCAAGCCCGCTCCGGTCGAGCCGCCAAAGCCGGCGGCTGAAACAAAGCCGGTTGAGCCACCCGCGCCGGTCAAGCCAGCCGAACCCGTGGCAGCCCCAGTTAAACCGGCCGAGCAGCCTCCGGTTAAATCGGAAGAAACGAAACCAGAACCGGCTCCCGAAGCCGTTCCTCAGCCTCAGCCGGCACCGGAGCCAGAATTTGCTCCGGTTGAACCGCCTAAGCCGCCACCCAAGCCAACGCCTCCTCCGCCACCGCCGCCTGCTCCGGTCGAAGAGCCTGGTTTTATTGATGGATTGCTTGATAATCAACTGCTTCTTGCCGGTGTCGGTGGGGCGGCCATTCTCGGGCTGATCGCGGCATACGTGTTGCGTCGTCGGCGTGCCGGCGAAATCGAGAAACCGCTGGATTTGAGCAGCACCTTGACGCCGCACAGCCAGAGTTTGACAGCGAATTCCGTTTTCCGAAGCACCGGCGGGCAAAGCGTGGATACCTCGCATACTCCGGCGCAGACCGATTTCAGTCAGGCAGGGCCGGGTAGCATTGATACCGATGAGGTCGATCCGGTGGCCGAAGCGGATGTCTATATGGCTTATGGTCGTGATGCCCAGGCCGAAGAGATTCTGCTGGAAGCCAAGCAGAAAGATCCGACCCGTCTGGCTATTCATCTGAAACTGCTTGAAATCTATTCGAATCGTAAAGACCTCAAGCAATTTGAAACCCTGGCTTCTGATCTGTATTCCGAGACAGCGGGTGTTGGTGCTGACTGGGAAAAGGCCGCGGCAATGGGTCGTGCGCTCGATCCGGAGAATCCGCTGTATGGCGGTTCGGCGCAAGCCGCACCGGCTGCCGAATTTGATGCTGATGCGACAGTCATTGTTTCTTCGTCGGTGAAGAGCACGGTGACCTTGCCTGGAGAATTGTCGCAAATGGCCGAGCTCGCTACCCAAGCGGCCGAGTTGACGCCAGAGCTTGCGCCTGAGCCGGTATCCGCTCCGGAGCCGGCGCCTCAGGAGGAATTGACGAGCCTTGATTTTGATCTTGGTATGGGGGTCGAGGAATCGTCGCCAGTGGCTGAAGTCAAGACAGCAGCAGCTTCCGAGCCCGAAGCCGAAGTCCCGGCGCTGGATTTCGATCTCGCCGCAGACAGCTCGGCTGCTCCAAGTCAGCAGCCAATGGACGCTGATTCTACAGTGGTTGGTTTTGACGTTGGTTTGCCCGAGGCACAGCCAGCGGTCGTTGAGCAGCCCGTGGCCAAAGAAGAGCCTATGGACCTCGATTTTGATCTTGGTTTCGAGTCCACTCCGGTTGAGGCCGCGCCTGCTGCCCAGCCGGTAGCCGAGATGGCCGTCGATGCGGCTTCTGGAGCCGCCTCTTCGGCTGTTTCGGTGGAGGATGATGGTGTCGAGTTCGATGTTAATTTGACCGAATCGACATTCCTGGGACGATCCATGCCGGAAGAAGCCCCATCGTTTGACATGTCGTCAATCGATCTTGATCTCAACGCGCCAGCGATTGAAGCGCAAGAGCAAGTGGCTGTGTCACCAGAAATGGCGCAGGCGGCAGCTGAGCCGGTCGTCGAAAACGACCTGGTGTCGACCGCTGTTAATAACGATTTTGCAACCGAGCAGGCCGAAACGATGCTCAATCCACAGTTTGGTATCGAACCTGATTTGCTTCCGGAACAGGACTTTTCGCTGGCTCAGGCGGCAACGGTGGTCAATCCGCAATTTGGCAGCGAGGATAGCGTTTCGCCGGAGTTCGATATCAGTGCGAACGAAGAAGTTGCGACCAAGCTCGATTTGGCTAAAGCGTACGAGGAAATGGGCGATTTCGAAGGCGCACGCGAACTCTTGCAAGAGGTGTTGAGTGAGGGTGATGCCAGCCAGAAAGAGAAAGCTCAGGCGATCCTCGCGAAAATTGGCGATTAAGCAGCCAGTAGTTTGAAAGCCGGGCCGTAGCTCCGCAGGGAGTTACGGCCTTTTCTTGTTTACGACAGAAAGTGTTTCGATTCTTGACTTCCCGGTTCCTGAGTACTGGCATTCATCCTGCGACCCGTCTTTTCCTGTGGTTGTTGTTGCTGATTGCCGTGCAGTGTTTGAGCGGGAGCTTGTTGGCTGTGGCGATCCTTGTGCTGCCGGTTTTCCCCCAGCATGTGTTGCGGCGCGGGGTGAAACTGGTTTGGAGTACTCGCTGGCTGTTGTTGTCCTTGTTTGTTGTGTTCTCATGGGGCGTTGCTGGCGAGCCGCTGTGGGATGGTGTGGCGGCGCCGACATACGAAGGTCTGGTCGAATCGACGATTCATCTGGCGCGCCTGATCCTGGTGCTGATGCTGGTGGCTGCTTTTCTTGAAATGACCCCGGTTGGTGACCTGCTGGTGGCAACCCACACGCTGTTTTCGCCCTTACGCAAAGTCGGGTTCGATCCGGATCGTGGCGTCATCCGGTTGATGCTCGTTTTGCGTTACGCTGAGGACTTGCCGCGCGCGCGTGACTGGCGAAGCTTACTTGATGCTCCGTTGGTCGATGCGCCCGAATGGGTTGAAATCGACCAGCGGCCATTCGGTCTATTTGATTTTGCGCTAATTACGCTGGTTATTGCCCTGGCTGTTGTCTTGATGGGTTATTTTTACCTTCGATAGGTTGTTTGATGAGAATCGCCCTTGGTGTCGAATATGATGGAAGTGCCTTTCGCGGCTGGCAGACACAGCCGGGCGGGCAAACGGTGCAGGATGCGTTGGAGGCGGCGATGCAGCAGATTGCCGGCGAGCGGGTCGATGTCGTCTGTGCCGGGCGAACCGATGCCGGAGTGCATGCCACCGGGCAGGTGGTGCATTTCGATACGCAACTGGCGCGGCCTTTGACAGCCTGGGTGCGCGGCGTCAACACCTTTCTGCCGCCGGCGGTGGCGGTGCGCTGGGCCAAGCCGGTGGCGGATGAGTTTCATGCCCGCTTTTCGGCATTCGGCCGCCGTTATCGCTACCTCCTCATCAACCGGCCGCAACGCACCGGTGTATGGCACGGGCGTGCCGGCTGGTATCATCACCCGCTCGACCTTGAGAGAATGCAGGAAGGCGCGGCGCTGCTGCTCGGCGAGCACGATTTTTCTTCATTTCGTGCCGCCGATTGTCAGGCCAAGTCGCCGGTCAAAACCGTTCGCCAAGCCGAGGTGAGCCGGCGTGGCGATGTCATTGTTTTCGAGTTCGAGGCCGGGGCTTTTTTGCACCACATGGTGCGTAATTTGGTGGGCAGTCTCGTCTATGTTGGGCAGGGCAAGCATCCGCCGCAATGGATCGCCGAGTTGCTGGAAGCAAAAGACCGGCGTCTGGCCGCGCCGACGTTTGCGGCGGCCGGGTTGTACCTGGTTGGCGTGAACTATGAGCCGCATTGGGGCTTGCCGGTTTGCG
Organism: uncultured Propionivibrio sp.; assembly: GCA_964652915.1. Taxonomy (GTDB): domain Bacteria; phylum Pseudomonadota; class Gammaproteobacteria; order Burkholderiales; family Rhodocyclaceae; genus Propionivibrio. Next base: position 5,878 of record CAZZDF010000110.1, read on the forward strand.
ACGATTTTTTCCTGCCCGGCTAGATCTTCGGAAAGAGAAAGGTGTGGGAATATGAAACCGCGCATCAAAATTTGCGGTCTGACTCGACTTGAAGATGTGCGAGTTGCGGTTGAGGGTGGGGCGGACGCCATCGGGCTGGTTTTTTATCCGCCGAGTCCGCGCTTTGTCGACCTTGCGAAAGCGGCAGAACTGGCGCGTACCGTGCCGCCGTTTATCACCATCGTCGGGCTTTTCGTCAATGCCGATCCGGTGGTGGTGCGGGAAACGCTGGCGGCGGTGCCGATCCATCTGCTGCAGTTTCATGGC
>CAZZDF010000111.1:0-6183 GCA_964652915.1 uncultured Propionivibrio sp.
CCGAAGGAGGATAGGTCATCAGCGCGTATGGAAACGGCTGTTCAAAAACCTGCAAAACCTGCGAAAGAAAGCTGAAGTCATACTGCCCGTTAAAACCGCTGATGAAATAGTAGGCCTCTGGCTCAAGCGTGCATTTAAGGCCAGACTGATACGGACCGACCATCACCCCTTTATTTTCAATACCGGCCAGGAATTGTGCCTCCTCTTTGGGAGCCCCTGCCTCAGGACTTTGAGTCTGGATCGCCTGACCCGGACGTAGCCTCAAAGTTTTCAAACTGATCTGCTGAATCGGTGCGACCTGATTTTCATTAGGCATATCGTCTTCTCTGGGAATTGTTGTTGGGTTTCGAAAACAGCCACAGGCAAAAGTATCCTGTGGTGATAGCACCACGTCAATGGCCTTAAGCACATCATTTTCAGGCGAAGCAAAAAATGCATATTCGATTGCCGAGAATATCGAAATGCATTTTTCTTCGTTTGGTTAGAACCACCCCGCATATACGATGCATTCGACCGGCTCTTTGCTCGCCACCCAGCGTTTAGGGTGGCGTAACAAATCGTTCACACCACTGTCACATTGCTCAGCGATGATCCGCATGCTGATTTTGTTGGCAACAAACCATCTAAATAGGGGAACTACACAATGCAGAAGAAAATCATCGCGTTAGCCATCGCGGGTCTCGTCTCTGGCACCGCCTTCGCCCAAAGCAACGTCACGATTTACGGCATCGCCGATATGAGCTATGTCAATTACAGCGACGCCAACGCAGACGGTGTCGACTCGACTCACCAAATCAATTCCGGACAATGGAAAACCTCGCGCTTCGGTCTCAAAGGCTCTGAAGATCTGGGGAATAACCTGTCGGCGATCTTTCAGATGGAATTTGCAATGAAGATGGACGTCAACAATGAACCAATAACCCAACGTCCATCCTGGGTTGGCTTGCGGAGCAAAAGCCTTGGCGAAATCAGGGCCGGAAATCACAACACCTTCGAAGATGACCTGCTTGTAGCAACCAGCACGATGTTTGAATACAACACGGTCGCTTCGCCCAAGTACGTTTATATCGAAACAGCGGGCAGCGAAGCGCGAAACACCATCAGCAATGCGCTGCATTACTACTCACCGAACTGGGACGGTTTTCAAATCAAGGCCGGAGCATCCACCCACGCCTCGAATTCTGACGATGTTTCCGCAACCGGCCTGACCAGTGCCACGGGTAACAACCGTGTCTTCGCCGCTGCCCTGCACTACAACAAGGGGCCGCTCGTGGCTGGTGCAACCTACGAATACAACAAGTTCGAGGACTATTCAGGCAGACCCAGCACAACCAAGCTGGACTCTGGCAATACCTGGAACCTGGCCGCTGCCTATGATTTCGGCGTAGTCAGGGTTAATGGTACTTATGGCCGGATCAATTACGCTGAAAATGGCACCTTCGCCACGGGCCAAAGAATGGACAACCGCACACAGTGGCAGCTTGGCGTTTCCGTACCGGTTACTCCGAAGGACATCGTCTCGCTTAACTACGCTCACGCCAATATCAGCTACAACGACCGGAGACCCACTTGGGACGACGACTCGATTGGCTTCTGGGGTATCGGCTACCAGCACTCATTGAGCAAACGAACCACGCTTTACGCCGCCTACGGTGATATCAACCAAGACGATGATGCCAACACCAAAGCGCGCTTGGACAGCACATCGCCCACCACCTCTAACGGTGGATTCCAGAGCGCCTTTGCCTTCGGTATCCGCCACAACTTCTAAGCAAGCCCCATTGCTTTGATGACGATCGGGCGCTTCGGCGCCCTTTCTTTTTATGCACTCCACGTTTTTTTGGGTAGCATCAAACGCTGGCGCGGACTATGATGGGTCGAGGCCATCAATCCATTATCCCTGCACGGTCAAATCATGAAACGATGCTTTCTGGCTTGTATTCTTCTGCTGGCAACGGCGATCAATCCTGCGCTTGCGCAAAACAGCCCGGAGAAACCCACTTCTATAAAGATTGCCAGCGGAGATTGGCCTCCGTATATGGCGAAAAATCTCCCGGACTACGGAATAGCTTCAAAAATTGTGTCCGAAGCATTCGCCACAAAAGGTATCCGGGTTGTTTATGAGTTTTACCCCTGGAATCGTTCGTTGAAACGCACCAAAAAAGGCCAAATCGACGCTACCGGTGTGTGGTTTGAATCGGCAGACCGGCACGCGGATTTTTTTGTCAGCAAGCCGGTTATCGACGCAAACTACGTGCTGTATTACCCAAAGTCCAAGCCACTCATTTGCAAGGGCATCAGCGATCTATTTGGGCACAAGATCGGCGCGACGCTGGGCTACTTTTATGGTGACGAATTCGAGCGTGCCGAAATGGACGGCAAGATCAAAGTCGTACGTGCAACAACCGATCAAATCAGTCTGAAAAACGTGGCTTTAGGGAGAATTGACGGTTTTCCGCTCGATGAGCTTGTCGCCAAGCACATGATTGCCAATGACCTGACGCCCTCTGAAGCCGAGCAAATCGATACCAGTTCGTTCGTTGTCTACGCACGCCCCCTGCATCTGCTGATTTCCCGCAACATCCCGAACGGAAAAGAACTGGCTCGCCTGTTTGATCAAGGACTTGAAGAAATCCGCAAGAATGGCACCTACGATCGAATCGTAAACAACCCCGCTTTGAGGAATACCAAGCAATAAGCCTCTTTATAACTGCGATTCGTTGTTACCCCTCTCAGGCAGCAGACTGTCGTCGCGGAGAAGTGGAGCAAATCGTCCGATCAGCATTTGCCGTTTGGTACCAAACCCGGGGCGCTTGCTCAGATTGAACTGCGCCCCGCGCAACGCGCGACAAACGCTCCCGGCAACCGTCCAGGTTGCCAACGTTGTCCCTTCTGCCGCAAATCGAGCCAACAGCCCGAAGAGGCGGGGTGACCACAATTCCGGATTTCTGGCAGGTGAAAATCCATCGAGGTAAAAAGCATCAACGGGATAGGCCATCTCCAGTTCGAGTCCTGGCAAAGTCTCCAATGCATCGCCAAACACGAGATCAAGGACAATCCGCCCTTCGGCCAATTCAAGCCGATGTACCCCTGGCTCCAAGGGCGGCCAACGAAGACGAAGCGCTTCAGAAAGCTCCTTGAGTTCTGGCCAGGCTTGATGGGCAATCGCAAGATCCTCTACCCTGAAAGGGTGTTTTTCGAGCGAAGTGAAATGCAACGAATCGCAGCGCTGCGCATCGTTCAACCAGGCCGACCATGTAGCCAGAAAGTTGAGCCCCAGACCAAACCCGGTCTCCATGATGGAAAAATGCGCCCGGCCCTGCCAACGCACCGGAAGATCATTACCGGCAAGGAAAACATAACGTGCCTGCGCATGCCCGCCTGCAGCCGAATGATAAATATCACAATAGGTTTCGGAGACGGGGGTACCGCTGGAATCCAGAGACAGGCGTGCCGGTTCAATAATCAATTTCTTGGTTTCCAGCGACGGTCACGTCCGGGGCGATACTTGTTGCGGCGATCCACTCTGGCTCGCTGCTTCAATTTGCGATCACGCCGGATTCGCATCCCTGCGCTCAGCCAAAGAAGCGCGATGATTACAATGAATGCAAACAGAATCCAAGGCTTGTCCATCATCTTAAAATCACCCGGCGGTGTTGTCGGTGTTGAGGCGCGAAGTATAACGCAGAGCCTGCAATCGCCCTGATTAACGATACAGGCACACAACTCCAACAATAGCGCTAGCCCAGGCCGTATATACTGTCTGCAGCGCCAACACATCGCCGATCGCCGAATGAAGCCTCTCACCCAAAGCGCCCGATACGTACTCAAGCACCCCTTTGGCTTCATTCTATTGACGCTGAAGGGCTTCCACAGAAACCAAGGGATTCTTCTAGCTGGCGCAATTGCCTACTACGCGCTGCTTTCTATCGTCCCTTTCCTGATCCTGACCGTCATGGCGCTGTCAAACCTCGTCGATCAGGCCGAATTGCTCTATACACTCAAACGCTATTTGGAATGGCTGGTACCCAGTCAGTCTGCAGCGCTGCTATCTGACCTGAACCGCTTCCTCGACAACGGCGTTGCCATCGGCATGGTCCTGCTGGCAACCATGCTGTTTTTCAGTTCGCAAGCCTTTTCGGTTCTAGAAAAATCGATGGCCGTTGTCTTTTCTCACCGTCATGCCACCAAAAAACGCCATTTCCTGACCTCTGCCCTGCTTCCGTATTTGCTGGTCTTTTGCCTCGGCGCCGGCCTTCTGGCAATCACCATCATTTCAATCAGTCTACAATCCATGGCTCTCATGAGCATCGCCTTTCTAGACTGGCATTGGTCGCTCGACGGATTATCCCGAGTGCTTTTTTACCTGCTTGGTCTGACTGCCGAAACGATCACGCTGGCGGCAATCTATCTGCTGGTCCCGGTCGGCCGAACGGCTATCCATCATGCACTGATCGGTGGCCTGTTTGCCGCATCGCTTTGGGAAGTAGTCCGGCATGTGCTGGTCTGGCATTACACAGCCCTGTCGAAAGCCAGCGTTGTCTACGGATCACTGACCACAGCCGTCATCGCCCTGTTCAGCATGGAAATTATTGCCACACTGATACTGCTCGGTGCCCAGTTCATTGCCGAATATGAACGCTTGAACGAATCGTCAAACAATCATCACAACGAATTTTCATCATGACCTCGCCTGACTCACCCAGCCGCGTTATTGCGCTTTGCCAAAAACTTGTCCGTATTCCCAGCCCTTCAGGCCGCGAAGGCGACCTCGCCCGCTTCGTCGCCGACCACCTCCAAGCCCATGGAATGCAGGTCGAAACAGACCGCTACGGCAGCGTCCTGGGCATTCGCCAAGGTTACAAGCCCGGCCCTACCGTTATTCTAGATGCACACCTTGATACGGTAGCGGTAACCAATCCTGACCAATGGCAGCATCCACCCACCGGCGGAGACATCGCCGACGGACGCCTTTGGGGACGTGGCTCATGCGACACCAAAGGCTCCCTCGCCGCAATGATCTGCGCTGCGGAAGCGATCCCCAATGAAGCCTTTGCCGGGACACTCATTGTTTCTGCCAGCATCTGTGAAGAAGACATGACCACTGCAGCCCTTGCCTCGATTTTGGACAAGCATCCTGCGGACTTTGTGGTTGTCGGCGAACCGACTTCACTGCAACTGGGGGTCGCACAGAAAGGGCGAGCAGGACTGATTGTTGAAGCCACCGGACGAAGCGCCCATACCTCACGCCCGGAATTAGGCGACAACGCGATCATCAAAATGATCGAAGCCATTTCTCGCATCCGCGCCCTCCCCCTGCCTTCCGACCCGGAAATGGGGCGAGGCGTTTGCGAAATCATCGAGATCGATTCCGAGCCAAAACCATCGATCGGTACTGTTCCCCATCGCTGTACAGCTCGGCTGGCGCTGCGTCTGCTACCCGGAGAAACCAGGGAAAGCGTCATTGCACGCATAACCGAGGCCATTGACGGACTGAAAGGCGTCTCCTTGAAGTTCGCCGAACAATCGCAAGACTGCTGGACCGGGCAAAACATCACTCTGGAAGAATTCGTCCCGGCCTGGAAAAACCCGGACACCCCGTTACAGCGGAAAATTCTGGAAGCCCTGCAAACAACCGCCTTTGCGGCCCCTTACACGACCAACGCCTCGGCCTCGGCTGCACGCGGTATCCCGACTTTCCTCCTGGGGCCGGGCGCAATTGACCAGGCCCACACGGTCGACGAATGGATCAGCCTGGATCAACTCGATGCCGCCGTATACGCATATGACAAGCTGATCCGAATCTGTCTGGGTGACTGAAAACCGACTACGCTCCCCCGTCGTTGATCCGATCCTTCAGAACAACCCGTTTGCAGGCCTTTTCAATGACTTCATAGACTTTCTTGGGCTGAAACGGCTTAAGCACATAGCCTTTGGCTCCGGCCTTCAAGGCATCAAGCACCATCTTTTCCTGACCATGCGAAGTCACCATCACGATATTCGCCTGCGGATACATCTTCATAATTTGACGCGTTGCCTCGATGCCATCCATCACCGGCATCGCAATGTCCATGGTTACCACATCGGGCCGGCACTCTTTGTAGACAGCAATAGCTTCCACGCCATTCTCTGCAGTACCGACAACCCGGTAACCGATCTGATCCATCATCATGCAGATCTTCC
>CAZZDF010000112.1:0-6142 GCA_964652915.1 uncultured Propionivibrio sp.
CGACGTAGCGGGATCTGGATCTGGCAGCGTTTGTCGGCACCGCCGCGCGGGCCGTTGATGTCGGAGAGTCGCACGGTGATCATGCTGAGGTCGTAATGAGCGCGATCGAAGGCGAAGCCAAGGCGCCGCTCGGTGTGCTCGCGCAGCCCGTCGGTCAGTTCAAGTCCGCTGGTTTTGATATCGACTCGCATCAAGTTTCTCCTTTGACGTTGATAACGCTTGTCATCGTAGGAGTACTTGAAGTATCTTACAAATCGAATGTTTTGTAATAAACAATCGAGTTTTTCGAAGTGTCAATGGAGACGGGATGGCTACGCTCAACTATAAGCATCTGCGCTATTTTTGGATGGTTGCAAAATCGGGGAGTATTGCGCGGGCCAGCGAGCAGTTGCACCTGACGCCGCAGTCGATCAGCGGACAGCTCAGCGAATTTGAGGAGTCACTGGGCGTCAAGCTGTTTCGTCGCGTCGGGCGCGGACTGGAACTGACCGAGACCGGCCAGCGCATGCTTGGCTACGCCGAGCAGATATTTACGCTGGGCAATGAGCTGGTTGAGTCGTTGCGTGACGATGCTTTGGCGCAGAGCGTTCCTTTCCGCGTCGGAATTGCTGATTCCGTGCCGAAGATGGTGGCTTACCGCTTGGTTCAGCCGTCGCTGGAGCGCGAGGAGCCGGTTAAACTGATCTGTCGTGAAGGCCGGCTGGCGACGCTGCTGGCTGACCTGGCCGTGCATCGCCTGGACATGGTGATTGCCGACCGGCCGATGCCGGATCATTTGAACGTGCGCGGCTACGATCACTTTCTCGGCGAAAGCGGTGTCAGTGTCTTTGCCGCCAAGGGGCTGGTAGGGCGCGAAGGGGTGGCATTCCCGGCCTTGCTCGATGGCGCGCCGTTTCTCATGCCGGGTGCGGAGGTCGCTTTGCATGCGCGGCTGTTGCGCTGGTTCGAAGCGGAGCGCTTGCGTCCGCGCATTGTCGGGGAGTTTGACGATAGCGCCTTGCTCAAGGCCTTTGGGCAGGCCGGAGTCGGTTATTTCGCAGCGCCGACGGCCATCGAGGATTACGTGATCCGGCATTATGAAGTCGAGGTTGTCGGCCGGATCGAAACCGTGCGCGAACAGGTTTATGCGATCACCAACGAGCGCAAGCTGACGCACCCGATCATCTCTTCGATCTATCAGTTTGCCAAGCACGACATCTTTGCCGGTACCGGTGATGACAAACGTAGCCGCAAAAAGAGAGGTTTGCCATTTGTTTCTGAATAATCAGTTTTTTCGATGAATTACTGCCGATAATTCTGTTTTTGTTTTTTGTTCGCACTGGCTATGCTCCAGTGCGTAATCGCTCATTCTTACAGGAGAACTCAATGAAAGCGCTTTCATTCCTCGCAGTGGTATTGGCCTTGGGGCTAAGCTTTGGCGCGACAGACGCCGAAGCCAAGCGCATGGGTGGCGGCAAGTCTTTCGGTATGCAGAAATCAGCGCCAGCCAAGGCGCCGGCAGCTGCGCCGAATCAGGCTCAGAATTCCTCAGCCGCCGCTTCCAAACAAGCTGCTGCTCCTGGTGCCGCCGCGCAACCGCCAAAACGTTCGTGGATGGGGCCGATCGCCGGTCTGGCCGCTGGCCTTGGCTTGGCCGCGTTGGCTTCGCATCTGGGCTTTGGTGAAGGTCTGGCCAATTTCATGATGCTTGCCTTGCTGGTCATGGCAGTAATCGCGGTCATTGGCTTCTTCATGCGTCGAAAGGCTGCAGCGCAATCTCCGGCCTTGGCCGGAGCGGGGGGCGGCGCACGGTACAACAGCTCGGTTGCTGATTACGCGGCGCCAGCCGAGCTCAGCAATGTAACGCCGCTGGCGGGTTCTGCTGCTGCCGACGAAGCGCAGGCAGCCCGTAATATCCCGGCCGAATTTGACGTGGATGCCTTTGTGCGTAACGCCAAGGTTAATTTCATCCGCTTGCAGGCGGCCAACGATGCCGGAAATCTGGATGACATTCGTGAATTCACTACCCCCGAGGTATTTGCCGAAATCAAGCTGAGCCTTGCCGAGCGTGGCGGCGCTAAGCAGGAAACCGATGTCGTGACGATTGATGCCGATGTGCTGGAAGTCGTTGAAGAGCCGGCGCGTTACATCGTCAGCGTCCGTTTCACCGGCCTGCTGCGCGAGGAGAAAGACGCGCCCGCGACGCCGATCGACGAAGTCTGGCACCTCGTTAAGCCACGCGAAGGTCAGGGCGGCTGGCTGCTGGCCGGGATTCAGCAGATGCAGTAACTGCGGATGGGCTTGTCGCCCTCCGTTGCAACCAGGTGATATTGGGTGCCTGAATGGCGTAGCTGTTCAGGCATCTTTTTTGACCAAGTTTTTGAATGGTTTAAGGAAGGTCGCGCACTCGTTATCCAAGAGTCGTTATGATTCGGCAATGATCGGCTTATGAAAGCTTGCAAAATGATTGAAATTGCCATTCCCGGAACGGCATCACTGGTGTTGCAGCATCTGGTGCTCGATTACAACGGCACGCTGGCCTGCGATGGCGTCTTGCTGCCCGGAGTCAGAGAGCGTTTGCTGGTACTTGCAGAAAACTTGCAGGTGCATGTGGTGACGGCCGATACGTTTGGTCAGGCACGGGAAGAACTTACTGGCGTTCCGTGCCAGCTGCACATTCTTCCGTCCGGAAAGCACACCGAGGCCAAGCTGGCTTATGTGGAACAGCTTGGGGCGGCGGGTTGTGTGTGCATCGGCAACGGCCGCAATGATCGCTTGATGTTGAAAGAGGCGGCGTTGGGTATTGCCGTTGTCCAGATGGAAGGCGCGTCGTCTGCGACGCTTTTTGCCGCAGATGTCGTTACGCCGAGTATTCAGAGCGCTCTCGATTTGTTGCTTAATCCGATGCGTCTGGTTGCCAGCTTGCGGGAGTAAGGAAAGCAGGAAACACGCTTGCCGTGTAAAATCCCGCCGATGCATAACGAAACAAAACTCCGTAGTCCCCTTGATCGTGCCCGGCAGGTGCTGTTTTTTGAACTTGGCGGGCTGGTTCTGATTACCCCGCCTTTTGTTTGGGCCAGTGGCGTACCGGCGATGGATTCGCTCGGGTTGCTGGCGATCATTGCGCTGATCGCCGCCTTGTGGAACGCGGTCTATAACACCTCTTTCGACTGGGCCGAGGGGCGACTGACCGGTCGCACCGCCGATCATCGCCCGTATGCGTTGAGGATCGGGCATGCGCTGGGTTTCGAGGGCGGCTTGGTGCTGATTACGCTACCGATTGTGATGGTGTGGACCGGCATGGGCTGGATTGAGGCGTTGCTTGCCGATATCGGGCTGGCGATTGCCTATGCCTTGTACGCCTTTGTTTTCAACATCGGCTACGACCGGGTGTTTCCGATCGACGCGTCACCATAGATCAATCCGCGACGGATTGTCCTTGACTCACGTTTTCGCCGTCGTTGTTGCGTAGCGTCCAGAACGATAGCGAGGAGAGGATGGTGATCACGCCCAGTGTCAGAAAGGCGTGGTGCAATGCGCTGGTTAACGCAATTTGATCGGATTGCGGCAGGTCGCCGAGATACCAGGCGGTGACCAGCGAGCCGCAAGCGAGGCCAAAACTCATCGACATTTGTTGCAACGAACTGGCGATGGTGCTGGCCATGCTGGAATCGGCCTGTTTTATGTCGGCGTAAGCCATGCTGTTCATGCTGGAAAACTGCAGCGAGTTGAAGAATCCTTGTGCCAGCCCAAGCAAAACGATCAGGGCGATCGGCGTCGAGGCGGAAACACCGGAAAACAGGCAGATCGTAACGCCGATCATCAAGGTGTTAATGGTCAGCACACGGCGGAAGCCAAAGCGTCGCAAAATCGGCGCGGAGATGAGTTTCATCCCCATGGCGGCGAGGGTTGCGGGCATCATCAGCAGGCCAGATTGCCAGGCTGGCAGCCCCATGCCGAGTTGATAGAGTAATGGCAGGAGGAAGGGCAGGCCACCGATGCCCAACCGGGTGATGAAGCCGCCGACGACCGAGACGCGGAAGGTGCGCACGCGAAACAGCGCCAGGCGCAGAATCGGAAACGGGGTATGGCGGGCGTGCCAGCCGTAGGCGCCGAGCAGCCCGAGGGCGACCAGCAACAGGATGCCCGCTGAGGTGACGTCGAGCTGGTGTTCGCCGAAGATTTCCAGCAGCCAGGAAAGCAGCGCCGCGCCGGCGCCAAACAGCACCAGACCGATGATGTCGAGTGGCCGCGATTTTTCTCCGTGGTAGTCGGGCATGTGGCGGTAGATCAGCCATTGGGCGGCGAGCCCGACCGGTACGTTAACGAAGAAGATGACCCGCCAGGGTAACCAATGGACGATCAGGCCGCCAATCGTCGGGCCGAGCAGCGGTCCGATCAGGGCCGGAATGATGACGAAGTTCATCGCCGCCAGCAGTTCGGATTTGGGAAAGGTACGGATGATGACCAGTCGCCCGACCGGCATCATCATGGCTGCACCCATGCCTTGCAAAAGCCGTGCAGCAACCAGCATGGGCACGTTCAACGAAAGTCCGCAGAGGATCGAGGCGAGCGTGAAAATCGCCACTGCGGCAGAAAATACGCGGCTTGTGCCGTAGCGGTCGGCCATCCAGCCACTGATCGGGATGCACACGGCGAGGCTCAGGATATAGCTGGTGACCACGGCTTTCAGGCTCAGTGGCGTCACTTGCAGGCTTTCGGCCATGGCCGGCACTGCCGTGTTGATGATTGTCGAGTCGAGCTGTTCCATGAACAGCGCGGTGGCAACGACCCAGGGCACGTAGCGCTTGATGGCGCTTTCCGATGGTTGGGATGGCGTGGACATGGTGGTTTAGGCTTGAACCCGGCTGGCGATGTCTTCGATGTGTTCGATCATCAACTGCGGCGTCTGTACGCCGTTGAAATCGTTGATGGCCAGCCGGTAGGCGACGCGAACCTGGTTGCCCGACGGTGCGATGCTGAAGTTGAACTGGATGGCATCGAGGCGCAGGTCGTCCTTGCGCAGGCGCAGTTTGAGGTGTTTGTCCTTGAGGACGCGCTGGCTTTCAACAACGAACTCATCCTCGAAAACGGGGGGCGGGAAGCCTTGTCCCCAGACTTCGTTTTCGAGCAGTTTAACGGTGCTGATGGCAATGTAGGCCGCTTCCAGCGGACCGTCGGTTTCCAGCGTGCGGGTGAGGTCGTCCGGGTCGATCAGTTCGTCGGCGATTTGCGCGAACGCTTCGCGGAAGCGGGGAAAATCGCTTTCCATAAGGGTTGCGCCGGCGGCCATGGCGTGGCCGCCAAAACGCAGTAGCAAGCCCGGATTGCGTTTGGCGATGAGATCGAGCGCGTCGCGCAGGTGCAGGCCGGGGATCGAGCGCCCGGAGCCCTTGATTTCGCCGTTTTCGCCCGGGGCGAAGGCGAATACCGGACGGTGCAGCTTGTCCTTGATGCGCGAGGCGAGGATGCCGATGACCCCTTGGTGCCACTCCCGGTCGAAGAGTGCCACGGCAGCGCCGTCGCCGCTGCTGTTTCCACTCACCAGTGTTTCGAGGTGGAGCAGCGCCTGATCCTGCATGTTTGACTCGATGTCCTTGCGCTCGCGGTTGAGCGCGTCGAGCTGTTGCGCGATGGAGAGCGCGTGCCCTTCGTCTTCGGTAATCAGCGCTTCGATGCCCAGCGACATGTCGGCAAGGCGTCCGGCGGCATTGAGGCGCGGGCCGACGATGAAACCGAGGTCGAGGCTGGTGGCTTTCGCCGGGTCGCGTCCAGCCGCGCGAAAGATGGCGCGCAGGCCGGGCGTCAGCTTGCCCTCGCGCATGCGTTTGATGCCCTGATTGACCAGAACGCGGTTGTTTCGGTCGAGTTTGACGACATCGGCCACCGTGCCGAGGGCGACGAGGTCAAGCAGCGCACCGAGGTTCGGCTCCTTGAACTCGCCTTCGAACCAGCCGCGCAGGCGCAGTTCGGCGCGCAGGGCGAGCATGACGTAGAACATCACGCCAACGCCGGCCAGGTGCTTGCTCGGAAAGGCGCAGCCCGGCTGGTTCGGGTTGACGATGCATTCGGCCGCCGGGAGTTTGTCGCCCGGCAGGTGGTGGTCGGTGACCAGCGTGGCGATGCCCAGTTCGTTGGCACGCGCGACGCCTTCGACGCTGGC
>CAZZDF010000113.1:0-6136 GCA_964652915.1 uncultured Propionivibrio sp.
ATGAAAAAAGCCTCAAGGCGTATCTCACCCGCTTGGAAGAAGCGGCCAAACGCGACCATCGCAAGCTTGGCACACAACTTGACCTGTTTCATTTCGACGACTGTGCGCCCGGCTCAGTCTTCTGGCACAGCAAGGGTTGGACGCTGTTTCAGCAACTCATTGCCTATATGCGGCAACGTCAGCTCGATGCGGACTATGAAGAAGTCAATACGCCTGACGTCATGGATCGCTCACTGTGGGAGATTTCCGGACACTGGGAAAACTATCGCGAGCACATGTTTACGACCGAGACCGAGGATGGTCGTACGTTTGCACTCAAGCCGATGAACTGCCCCGGCGGTGTTTCCATCTTTGCGCGTGGTCTGAAAAGCTATCGTGACTTGCCAATACGCATGGCTGAATTCGGCAAGGTGCACCGTTACGAGCCCTCTGGCGCGTTACATGGCTTGTTGCGCGTGCGGCACTTTACTCAAGACGACGCACATATCTTCTGCACGACCGCACAAATGCAATCCGAGTGTGAAACGGTCATTCAACTGATCCTCGATATCTATCGCGATTTTGGTTTCGAGGATGTGGCCATCAAATTATCCACCCGCCCGGCTAACCGCATTGGCAGCGATGAAACCTGGGATCAGTTGGAACACGCCTTGTCGTCGTCGCTCGACGCGATGAATATTGCCTATATCACCAATCCTGGTGAAGGGGCGTTCTATGGCCCGAAGCTCGAGTTTGTCCTGCGCGACGCAATCGGCCGTGATTGGCAGTGCGGTACGCTGCAAGTCGATCTTAATTTGCCCGAACGCTTTGATATTTCCTACATCAGTGAGGCTGACGAACGGGTGCGTCCGGTAATGTTGCATCGCGCCTTGTTTGGTTCGCTGGAGCGTTTTATCGGCATCCTGATTGAACATCATGCAGGCACCTTCCCAGCCTGGCTGGCGCCGGTGCAAGCCGTGGCCTTCAATATCACTGATGCGCACTCGGATTACGTCAGTGATCTTGTCAAACAGCTAAAGAAAAACGGGGTTAGGGTGACTGCTGATTTGCGCAATGAAAAGCTGGGTTACAAAGTGCGCGAACACACCATGCAGCGCGTTCCCTACCTGCTCGTGGCTGGTGAGCGCGAAAAAGCCGAAATGACGGTGAGCGTGCGTGATGTGAGCGGCAAGAACCTGGGAAGCATGACCTTGATGCAAGTGTGCGAGTTGATCAAGGGAGATGCTCCGCGGAAGATGGATTGAAGCTCGAAACCTTGTTTGTTGATCCGGCTTGCAAATGTATGAAGTCGTTACCTCGGCGAGCGCCAAGGGCCAAGCGGAAATTTCACGCCCGCATCTGGATGCCGGGTTCTGCGTTTTCTTCGGTTACCTTCGCCGGCATGACGGTGGCCTCAAACTTTATCGTGCCGAATCAATAGCTTTCCCACCTTTTTCGGCTCAATCGATTGATCCACAACGAGGCTATGATCACTGCCCCGCCAAGCGCCAATTTTGGCAAGTTGGCGTCATGATTCCAGATCAAAAGGTTAACCAGTAGTCCTGCTGGAACATGCAGTTCATTCATGACCGCCAAGGTGCCTGCATCTACCTGAATGCTGCCTTTGATCCACCAGAACATGCCGAGCGCCGTGGCAAAGAGGCCCATCCAGACCAAAACACCCCATTGGGTAATGGTTTGCGGTAACCGACCGGTATCGCCAAAAAACAGGAAGGAGGGGATGGTCAGAACCAGGGCGCCTAAAAAGAAATGGCCAAAGAAGCGGTGCATCGGTTGCTCTGTCGGATAGCGCTTAAGAAGTTGGCGACAGAGCACTTGGCCGGCGGCAAAGGTGGCGTTGGCAATTTGCAGCAGGAGAAAACCGATCAGGTATTCGCCTTCGATATTTTTGAATCGGATAATAATGCCGCCGGTCACGGCAACTAGCGCGGCAAGCAATCCCCAGGGATTAAAACGTTTGGCGAGACCGTCATCAAGCAAAGTGACATAAATCGGCGTGAGTACAGTGAACAACAGAACTTCCGGTACCGTCAGAACATTGAAGCTGCGATACAGGCAGAGGTAGGTAATGCCGAATTGCAAAGCCCCGGCCAGCCAGAATCCGGCACGCAGGCGGACAGGCAGGCCACGCCATCGGGTGAAGGGGATGAACACGGCGGTCGCAATGACGACCCGGACAAGCACAGCAAAGTCACTGTCGACTTGGCCGGCAAGATATTCTCCGATCAGGCTAAACGAAAAAGCCCAGAGCACTGTGATCAAAACAAGGTAAGGCATGAGTCAAACTATCCGTTGTTGCTTGCGCCATCAAATCGTTCCGACACGTCAGTCAGAAGTGACACGGTGTTCAAGATGCTCTGCTGAATGATTTGTCCCGCCAAGCCAACAGCGTGTCCTGATTCGTGCCAGGATGAAAGGCTACTTTGAATCCATGCTGAAGCAACATTGTTTGGACGTCGGACAAAGTATCCGGACCAACCTGATGCGTGTTGCCTTCAAGCGCGTGAGTCCTGTCCACAATCGCCAGACCCTGCTGATTGATATCGCTGATTACCAGTTTTCCGTCTGGTGCCAGAACCCGGATGAGTTCTTCAAGGACCTTGCCGGCATTTGAGAGGTGATGCACAAGATTGACCGAAAAAACAAAATCAAAACTGTGATTCGCATACGGCAACGCTTCGCCGTCTGCGATATCGAAACTGACCTGCTGCTCAAGCCCGTAATATTGCAGATTGAGGCGCGCAAATGCTTGCTCGGCCTCTGAAATGTCGAACGACGTAAAGTGGAATCCTCTTTGCGCCAAGGCTAGCGTGAAGTGTCCCTTGCCGCAACCTGCTTCCAGAATGCGCCCTGAAACCGGTTGTGCTTTCTCAATCACAAACCCCCGTTCGGCATCAATGTCGTAGCCGTATTTCAGGTACATCGATTTTCTTGCCAGATAGTGGCGGTGATTTTCTTTGACTTTGTCTTCAATATTCATGTGTCGAGGTCTTTCAAAAAGTTGGTGTAGAGAGTGGATTCAGCAATTCGCGAGGCGCCGACCGGGCGAGCCGTTCAGTCACTGCTGACGTTTTTCCACGTGCGGTGAATCAGTGTGCTCAGAGCTACGGCGACGACTGGTAGACCGAGCGCGACACCAAGATGATTGAGCGCGTCCGGGCGCAGCACCAATAACACGCCCAGTGCGAGCATCATCAGGCCGGAAACGAGTTTCAAGAGTCGTCCTTCGGCTTCGCTCAATTTGCGCGCTCCCAGCGTAAAGGTGAATACCAACGTGATCGCCAGCAACGGCAGGATGTAGATCACGTTGTAAAGCGCCAGCCAGCCGTAGTAGGCGGCGGGCGGCAGCCCGGCGAGCGTCAGCAGGCGCGTATAGACCATCGGAAAGCCGGCAGTGCACAGCAGTTCGTAGCTATTGGCAGCCACCGCCAGGGCGATAGTGCCAAGCGTCAGTGCCGGCAGATTGTCGGCCTTCAGCAGACCACGCATGCGGTGGTAAAGGCCGGGCTTGGCGGCTTCGGGGATGCTGAGCGAGACGCCCTGTTTGAACCAGAAATAGTCCTTGATGTTGATCAGCGCGATCAATACGGCCAGCCAGCCAGCACCCGCGGTAACCATTGCCATTTCGCCCAGCCAGCGGAAAGCGCTGAGCCAGGCTGCCATGAAAAGAAAATAGATCAGGCCGGAGAAAAACAGGAAAACGCCGCCGATGAACAGCATGCGCGCGCGGCTGCCGGCATGAACCAACAGTGAGAGCAGAAAGAGCAGGACGAAGAAGGCGCAGGGGTTGAAAGCATCGAGCCCGGCAAGGACGACGGTCAACACCGGCAACGACCAGTTCGAGACGTCGACACTGCCCAGCCCCGGCAGGGTGATGGCGAGGGCACTCGCGGCTGGTTGCGCGATGCCGGCGTGACAGCGCTGCAAGGCAAGTTCAAGTGCAGCGCCGCTGGTTTCCGGAGACTCAAAGCCGACTTCCACTCGCCCACAATAAATGAAGGCTGGCACCGCGCGAGCCTCTTCACCCAACTGTTGTGCCATGGCGGCGTATCGTTCGGCATTGGCCGGGTTGCCGCTGACTTCGAGGCTGTGCAATTTCAGCCAGTCGTGCCTTTTCGGCAGCGATTCGACGAAGGGCTGTGCTGCCAAACAATGCGGGCAAGTCTTGGACCAGAAGAAATAGAGATCGAGTGTCTGCTCGTTGGCCTGAAGAGGTGACGACAAAACAAGGAAGAGCATCAGGCCATTGACCAGTACTAAGAGCAAACGCTTCAGCGTAGCTTCGGCGGGGTGCCGGAATGAGGTGCTGTTCACGATGGATTGGACTCCTGCAACACGCCAAGTTCGTAAGTCTGCCCGGCTTGGCCTTGGGTTGTCCGCGTCGTACCGAATTCACTTATGAGACGGTCGATGACCTTTTGTCCGGTGCAGTGGCAGGGAACAAGAAAGTCCGGGTGGCAGTCGGCGATGAAACGCAGGGTTTGTTCAAGCCGCTCATCGGAGGCGTTAAGAAGGTGCAAGCCACCGACGATGCCGTGGATACGGATGACTCCCGTTACTTCGCGGATGTGGGTAATTGTGTTGACGAGGCCGGAATGGCAGCAACCGGCGATTATGACCAGCCCTTCGGTGGTCTCGAGCCACATCGCAAGATCGTCGTCAATCGCATCGGGAGATATCATTTTGTCGTCGAAATAGAACGGTCCCCCGGTATCTTCGAATGAGGTCTTGCGCGGGATAGGGCCTGTTATTCCGATGCCCGGCGCAATATAGTGCGGCTTGTCGAGTTCTACCTGGCGCCACGCGGGCAGTTCATTGAGTGCGGAAGAAACCGCGTTGTTCATCCCGATTATCCTCGGCGCCTGATCCGGATGGCAGCTATAACGACAGACGTCCGTGCCTTGCCCTGAGAAGACGCGGCAGTGGTCGTTTTGGGAAAGAAAAAACGGCGTGCCGCCGGTGTGATCGTAATGGCCATGGCTAAAAACCAATGCATCAGCCTGGCTTAAATCCAGCCCCAGACAGCGCGCATTGTGTTCGAACGCCAGCCCCTGTCCCGTATCAAAAACAATATGCTGGTCACCTGCTTCGATCCAGGCGGAGAAGCCATGTTCCTCGATGAGTCCTAGCGGCGTATTGTTATCAACGATCAAGGTGATTTTTGCAGTTTTGGCTATGGACGGGGTCATCATTAAAAAAGAATGTGCTTTGAAAATCCGACGGCGGCAATGTGCTCAACAGCGTTGATGTAACTCACTTATAATCCGCCACTTGATGAAAATCCAGAGGAGGTGGTTCGATGGCGCGGCCGATCAAGCAAAGGTGTATCAATTGCGTGCCGGTGGCAAGTTACTTCAAGCCGGCCGGGATTCCTTTGCGGGAACTTGACGAAATCGTCCTGGCAATGGATGAGCTGGAAGCGATGCGCTTGACGGATCTGGAAGGTCTGTATCAGGCAGACGCCGCTGAGCGAATGGGCGTATCCAGGCAAACCATCGGCAATATTCTCAATAGCGTTCATCGAAAAGTTGCGAACGCCTTGCTGAATGGGAAAGCCCTGCGTATCCGTCCTCTCGAGGTGTCCGTGGAGGAAGAGCCTGTAAGTGAGTGACGGCACCGTCAGCAGCTGGTTGCGGCTTTGCAGGTTTTTATTTTTGCCATCAGCCCGTTGATTCCTCCACCATTCTGCACGTTCTTGAATCCGAGTTTTTGCAGGCTCTGCCGGGCGATTTCCGAGCGACGCCCGCTTCGGCAATAGACCAAGATGTTTTCGTCTTTTTTGACTTTGTCGAGGGCCGAACGCCTGGCTTCGATCTGGTCATAGGGGATGTTTATCGCTCCGTTGATATGCCCCGATGCAAACTCTTCTGGCGTGCGCACATCGATAACGACGTTAGACCTTATCCCGTCGACGGAATACGTTTGTGCATTGGCAGCAATGGGGAGATAGAGGGCCAGGCAAATCAGGTAGAACAGGCGAATCATTTTTCTATTCCTTTATGCAGTGATCTTGGGGTGAAAATAGCGTCTTTCGAGACTGGTATTGGTGTTGTCGAGCTTTGTCTATTGCTGGTTATGCCGTGGGTAGTTTGGCCGGGCTGCGTGGATCAAGGTTGCCCTTGATGCCGCCACTATA
>CAZZDF010000114.1:0-6099 GCA_964652915.1 uncultured Propionivibrio sp.
GCCTAGCCCAACGAATTGGCCATGCGAACGTAGTCGTCGAGCGACAACTGTTCGGCTCGCGCCGTAGGCGCAATGCCAAGCCGCGCAAAATCCTCGTCGACCAGCACATCCTTGAGGTTGTTGCGCAGCATCTTGCGCCGCTGGGCAAAAGCAGCCGTCACAAGTGCAGCAAATTTCGCTTCGTCTTTTACCGTAAGTTCCGCTGCTGGGCGCGGAATCAGGCGCACCACCGCCGAATCGACTTTCGGTGCAGGATCAAAGGACTCCGGCGGCACATCAAGCAGCCAGTCCATCACAAAACGATACTGCAGCATCACCGACAAACGCCCGAAATCTGCTGTTCCCGGCTCGGCGACCATACGTTCGACCACTTCCTTTTGCAACATGAAGTGCATGTCATAAACGCTGTTGGCAAAACTCGCCAGATGGAAAAGCAACGGGGTCGAGATGTTGTACGGCAAGTTTCCAACGATATGCAATTGCCGGCCACCGGCCGCCAAAGCGCAAAAATCGAATTCCAGCGCGTCGCCTTCGTGGATCGTCAGCTTATCGGGTGAATACTGTTTTCTCAGGCGGGCGATAATGTCGCGATCGATTTCGACCACATGCAAATGATCGAGTCGCTGCAACAAGGGAGCTGTCAATGCCCCGAGTCCGGGACCGATTTCAACAACGCAATCGTCACGCTTTGGCGCCACCGCATTGACGATATCGGCAATCACCTGCTGATCGATCAGAAAGTTCTGCCCAAAGCGCTTGCGCGCAATATGCTTGCTCATCGAATCAACCCGCCCGCCCCGAGCGCTGCGCCATTTCGATGGCCTGTTCCACGGCTACCAAAAGGCTACCCGGATCGGCGCGTCCAGTGCCGGCCAGTTCAAGGGCCGTCCCGTGATCGACCGAAGTCCGGATAATTGGCAAACCCAAAGTCACGTTGATCCCTTTGCCAAACGTCGCGTATTTCAAGGCTGTCAGCCCCTGATCGTGATACATGGCCAGCACGCAATCGCCTTGGGCCAGCAACGGCGGGGTAAACATCGTATCGGCCGGCAATGGCCCGATCAGTTTCATCCCTTCTCCGCGCAACTTATTTAGCACCGGCGTGATGACTTCGATTTCCTCGCGGCCAAGATAGCCGCCTTCGCCAGCATGCGGGTTCAGCCCGGCGACCAGAATGCGCGGTTCGGCAAAGCCGTATTTTCTGGCCATATCGGCGTGCAAGATACGAATCGTCTGTTCCAGCGATTCCTGTGTAATGGCGGCAGAAACATCTTTCAAGGGCAAGTGGGTCGTCGCCAGCGCCACGCGCAGGTTACCTCCAGCCAGCATCATCACCACACGCGGCGTAGCCGTTTTCTCGGCAAGGTATTCGGTATGCCCGGTAAAAGGAATGCCGGCATCGTTGATCACCCCTTTATGTACCGGCGCCGTCACCATGGCGGCAAACTCGCCGGAACGGCACCCGGCCAGCGCTCGATCAAGTAAATGCAGGACATAGCGTGCATTAGAGGCATCAAGCCGACCGGGAATCGAAGGGCTCGACAAAGGCACGTGCAGAACGTCGAGCATTCCCTGCGCCGGCAACAAATCTGGCGTCCAGTCACGCAACATTCCGGCAAAACCAAGTGCCGAGGCACGCTCGGCCATCAACTGGCGATCGGCCAAAACAATCAGTTGTGCCGGCGGATTATTCCCGGCCACCCAATCCTGCAGCCGCAAACAAAGCTCGGGGCCGACTCCCGCCGGTTCGCCAGAGGTCACGGCAATGATTGGCAACGCAGGCTTCACTCAGCGCTCCTCCAAGCGAATATCGACGTAAGCCGTATCGCGGATTTGCCGCAACCAGTCCTGATAAGCCTCGTCTACCTTGCGCTCACGCAAGGCCTGCCGCGCCGCATCGCGCTGACGATCGGACGACGGTTCCTGCACCCGGCGCTCAAGCACTTCGATCAAATGGAAACCAAACGGTGTTTGCACCGGCTCACTGACCTGATTAAGCGGAAGTTGATTCATCGCTCGCTCAAATTCCGGAACAAAAATCCCGGGGTAGGCCCAACCGAGGTCGCCGCCTTTCGCTGCCGTGCCATCCTGAGAATACAAACGGGCCAGCTCTTCGAATTTTTCGCCGTTACGGATGCGATCGAGCAATCCAACCAGCTTGTGCTTGGCGTCCGCTTCGGAAACCACCTCGTTAACCTTGATCAGGATATGCCGAACATGCGTTTGCTGAACGGCTGGCATGCTCTTGCCGCCGCGCTTGGCAATCAACTTGAGAATGTGGAAGGCACTCGGGCTACGCATCAACGGCGCAACCTCGCCAGGACTCATTTTGACCGCCGCATCGGCATACATGCCGGGCAAACGGCTCAGCGGACGCAAGCCAAGGCTCCCGCCCTTCAAAGCATCCGGGGCATCGGAGTAGGCCGCCGCCAGCTTACCAAAGTCCTCGCCGCTTTTGATTTTGTCATAAATCTGCTCGGCCTTTTTCTTGAGCTTCTGAAGCTGCTCGGGACTGGCCGACTCCGGTACGCGCAACAGGATGTGTGCAACTTCATAACGATCTTCAGCCCCGCCGTTGGCCGCATCGGCAGTAAGGTAGTTGTCGATCTCGCCTTCGGTGATGACGATTTTGCCTTCCACCTCTCGTTCGCGAACCCGGGCAATCGTCATTTCATCACGAATTTGCTCACGAAACTTGGCATAGGGAATTCCGTCCTTTTGCAAGGTTTCGCGAAACTGGGTCAGCGACATCTTGTTACCCGCCGCGATTCTCTGCAAAGCCTGATCCAGCTGATTGTCATCGATACGCATGCCGACTTCCCTGGCAAACTGCAGCTGAACCTTGTCGACAATCATCCGCTCGAGCATCTGCCGTTCCAGCACATCACGCGGCGGCAACTGGGTTCCTTGCTTCTGCAGCTGCCCCATCGCTTCGTCCAGACGGGAACGCAACTCGTAGAGCGTAATCACGTCATCGTTCACCACCGCAACGATTCGGTCCGCCGGTATCGGCTCCCCCACCGGCCGTTTTGGCGTCTGCGCCGAGGCGACCCCGGCAAAGCATAAAAGCAGTACTGCGCTTCTGATCCATTGCTTCATGTTTAGCACTTTCTAGTAGCCCAATCCCACATCAGCAGCCGGCTGGTTGATCAGGCTGTACCCCTGGATATTCCGTTGAAGAAGCTTCAACGGATTCGACCCGACACTGGAAAAATCGTTGAGTTCAAGCTGAAGGAAGAACGAGGTCGAGGTGTTATCGCGTGTTAACGCCAACTGTTGTATAACGCCCCGAACAACCCAGCATCCGCCGTTGTACTCCAGACCGGCGATGGACTGAATCATCCGCCCGCCTTGCGACGAATTCGAGGTAACAGCCCCTTCATCCTTGAACGAGTAATTCAACCGTCCGACCGCTGACCAGCGCCCGGAGAACGGCCACTGCCCGGAAAGATCAATTTGATCGACCGGCGCGGTCGCATCATTGTTATAGCGATACGCTGCGTTCAAGACCTTGCCCGGCTCTGGCTGGTAACGCGTTCCCAGCGAAAACCGCTTGACGTCGCTATTAGCCAGATTGTATTCGATCGCGCTATCGACATAGACCTTGGGCAAGACCTGCCCGGAAAACGCGGCCAGCACATCGGACTTTTCCCACTTATCATCATCGGATAAAGCGTCGGTAGGAAGCCCAACCTTATTGCGCGAAAAATAAAACCGCTGGCCAATCATCGCTCGCGCAATTTCATTCCCGCTCGACGGCTCAAGCAAACGCGACGTCAAAGCAGCGGTCAGCTGATTGGCATTGTTGATGCGATCCCAGCCGGAAAACTGATTTTCCGAGAAAATCTGCGCAAAGTTGAAATCCGAACGCGCCGTATCGAAGATCGGAATCTGGCTCTGGTCCTTGTAAGGAATATTCACGTAGTAGAGACGCGGTTCAAGCGTCTGCGTGTAATCCCGTCCGTACCAGTTGCTGGTGCGCTCGAAGGTCATTCCCGAATCGACGCTGAAAATCGGCAACGTTACGCTGATCGAATCGGGCGTCCCGGCAGCTTGCCCGGACAATTGATAATTCCGGACATTCACACCGATCTTAGGCGTCACGTACCAACCCGGCGTCACGTAAGGCAACGCAACCTGCGGATAGAAAACAGTGCGCTTACCATCCGGATACGTTGTGGGCTTACCATTGACCATCTGTACATGCTCGCTGATCTTGAAATCGGTGTACTGCCCAAAGAACGAGCTGTCAGTCATGAAGAAATCCGGCTTGCGCGCATTAAGCGTAAATTGCGGCAGCAATTGGTAAGGATACAGGTTCGGGTTTTCAGGATCAGGCTGCAAAGTCTGATATTGCTGGACGTTGGCCGTCGCGCTCCACCACCCACCGCCATAACTCAACAAGCCCTGTTGCAGGAGATTGACCTGTGAAGTCTGCGAAACGTTGCTCGACAAATCTGTGAAATAATTGTCGTCAGACACCTTGCTATAGTTGATCTGCCCTGAAAAACCGTTGCCCAAGGTCTGCACGTGATTCAGCGAAAAGCCATAACGATTGTCGCCATCGCGTACCCGATCATTGGGCAAGTAATCCGCCGTCGCCTTACCGCTATACAAGCCGCCATAAGCCGTGTTCAGGTAACGGAATTCGTTGTTCAACATCAGCCCGCGTTTACTCATCACCCGAGGGGTAATCGTCGCATCCATGTTCGGGGCGATATTCCAGTAATAAGGCAAGGCAAACTCGATACCGCTATCACTATTCGTTCCGAAACTCGGCGCCAGGAATCCCGATTTGCGATCTCGGTTCAGCGAGAAAGACAACCAGGGCGAGTAGAAAATTGGCACATCAAGGAAATACACTGCGCCATCCTTGCCATCGGCCACTTCGCGGTCGTAGTCAAGCTTCAGATCCGCCGCCTTGGCATACCAGTCGTTATTGCCCGGCTCACAGGTCGTATAAGTCCCGTTGGTCAGGCGCATCTGGTTTTCGCCCTCGAAATCGATGCGATCGGCCTCGCCACGGGCTTCCGGCATGATCCGGCCGCCTTTGCCAGACGCATCGTTGAACGTTGTCTGACCCGGCTTGATATCCAACGTTCGCGGCGAAGCAAAGCCGGAATTCCAGTAGTCCTCGCTTTGCATCTCGGTCAGTCTGGCCGTGTATGTGCTCTGTGTTCTGGCGCGGGTCTGCTGCTTGACCCGATAAACCGGCTGCTCGAAAAATCCGACCTGCTCTTCGAGCTTCATGCGCATTTTTGGTCCGGAGACAAACGCATCGCCCTGTTCAAGATTGACGTTACCCTCGGCCTCAACCTCGTCTTCCACCGGCCAATAGGTCAGACGATCCGCATTGAGAACCGTCCCAACCTTACGCAACTCGGCTTCCTCTTCGGCCACAAACTCACGATCAATCTGCCCACCCATACGCAAAGCGCTAAGAAAAACCGGACGCGGCACCGCGCTTTCCTTCGGCAAGGGCTCCATGCCCTTTGCCGAACGCAAAACCAGTGCTGGCGTAACATCCGGCACCTCCTCTTCGTCACGCGGGCCAGTGGCCGGCACTTGTGGAGGTTTGGTCTGCGCTGCGCCGGCCAACCGCGCGTCCGCGCCGCCATCGACTGCCGGGCCGGAAGGCACACGCTGGTTGCCCAATTGCGTCCCGGGACCGAATGCCGCTTTTTCACGCGACCGCCCTTGCCTAGCCGGTGCCTCCGAAGCGGCGCCACCTTGCACCAGTGCGCCCGCCGGCTGCCCCTTGGCCGAACCGCTATCCGCCCATTGCGACGACGAAGGACTGACTGGAACCGGAATCTCGCCAAGCAAGGCTGGATCAACCCGCAAGGGCGGCAGGGAAGAGACCGCTACGCCCGATGTCGCCGCCGATGAAACATAAGGTTTCGACGCCACCGGCTGCTGAACAGCCGGCGCGGGTGTTTTCTGCGGCTGTGGTACTGGAGCTGACGCCGTAACTGGCGCGGCGGCTGCCGGCTGCGAAGCAGGCTCTGGAGCCTTGACTATCGGACTAACAGGCGCGGGCAGCGTCTTTGGCTTTTCTTCTTCGCGTGGCGAGCGTGACGGCACAGCCACCACCGACGG
>CAZZDF010000115.1:0-6081 GCA_964652915.1 uncultured Propionivibrio sp.
AACAAGAGATTGACCAGAAAGAAGGGGAAGGCCGGAACCAGGCGCAGGGTAAACAGATAGAAGGCGCCTTCGCGTTTGATTCCCTCGTCGATGGTGTTCAGCCGCCGGCCGAAGCGTTGCATGACCCAATCGCGCAGGATAAAGCGCGACATGAGCAGCGCCAGCGTTGCGCCAATGGAAGAGGCAAAGGAGGCGATCAAGGTGCCTTCGACCACGCCGAAGATTGCTCCACTGGCCAGCGTCAGCAGGGCGGCGCCGGGCAAGGAGACGGCGGTGGTCAGTACGTAGAGGGCAAAGAAGCTGAGGACGGTTAGCGTCGGGTTGGCTGCGCGGAAGGCGGTGATGTTTTCCTGCTGGGCTTTGAGCGTTTGCAGGTTGAGGATTTGCCCGAGGTCAAAGGCAAAGTACAGGGCGATGACACTGCCGAGCGCCACAAGGAGGGCAATTTTTCTTATCGGCATGGGTCGCTTTCAAAGAGGTTGGCTACGCGCTTATTGTTTGGTCGGTTCCTGAGTTAGTGGGCGCACCGTGAGGATGGTTCCACGAAATGGCGTGCTGGCGCGCGAGGCATCTTTGATGGGTTTGCTTGTAAGCCAATAGATACGGGCATCTTCGGCATTGTGTGCTGGAGATGCCCGTGGATATTGGCTTCTAGCCTTGCTATGTGGCGGGCGGCGGTCTTTTGCCGGTCGGTGCGTGGTTCTGGAATACAGCAGGCCGGCGGCGCTCCCCTCTTATCCTCTGGCAGCAAGTGGGTGGACGAGCGCCGGGTAGATGGGCGAAAAATCCGCCGCGACGGTTGGGGAAGTCTATTTCACGCTATCGACCGGGTATTTCGCGCCTTTCCAGGCGAAGATGCCGCCGGGGACGCGATAGACCTTGGTGTAACCGAGCTTGCGTGCCCACAGCGCGCCATTGTCGCTGCGCCCGCATTTGACGAAGCCGCAATAGACGACGACCGGAATGTTTTTGTCGGCGCCGAGCAGGGCGGAGTAATCGGCTTCGGTTTTGCCGCCGGTTTCCTTGGCGTCCCACTTGCTCATGCGGGGGATGGGGAAGAGGAATTGTTTGGCGCCGGGAATATGCTCTTTTTTGTAGCTGTCTTCATAGGGCATGGTGTCGACGATCACCATCGGCTGTTTGGCGTCGATCATTTTTTTCAGTTCAGCGACCGTCAGCAATTCGTAGCCGCCGGACTGCGTGTCGCGAGCGAGTTTGACGGCGTCCGCTTCCTTGGCGACCTCGGCTTCAAATTTGTCGTCGAACAGAGCAAATGCCGGGCTAGAGAGAAGGATGCAGGCTAGGGCTGCCGGGATAAGTGTTTTGATTTTCATGATGGTTTCCTGTTTCTAGGAGGTTTATGAGAATGATGAGGAGCGGTGGGTGTTACTCATCGCTTTTTGCTACGGGTTGTGGTGCCACGCGGCAAAAGCCTTGCGGAGCGACGTCTAGTGCCGCATTGAATTTGCTCGACATGTTCTGGAAGGCGATGATCGCGGTGAGTTCGATGACCGCGTTGTCGTTGAAGTGTTTTTTGACACGCGCCATCAGTGGCTCGTCGACGCCGGCGTCAGTGCGGGTCATTGCCTCGGCGTAGGCCAGCGCAGCCTTCTGGCGCTCGTCAAAGAGCAGCGAGGTTTCGAACTGGTCGAGCGCGGCGAATTGCTCCTCGCTGACCCCGCGTTTCAGGCCGGTCGCTGCATTGATGTCGACACAGAAAGCGCACCAGTTGATCTGCGAGACGCGCACGGTGAGCAGGGAACGCAGGCCGGGGTCGATTGGCGAACTTCCGCGATCCAGGGCGCCATAGAGCAAGGACAGCCCGGTAAAGACTTTCGGGCTGCGCGCCCACAGGCGGGCGGGCTCCAGTTCTTTCCCGTAACGCCGGCGCTGGTTGGCCAGAAACAGGCGAACGTACCAGGGGAAGCGGTGCGCCGGGTCCGCCGCGATGCGGGACGATGGGTCATGGGGTTGGGTCATGGGGTTTCTACTATTGGGTTTTGGGCCAAGACCGCTTAGTCGGCCGGGGTGACCCGCTGAGGCTTTAGGGTCAAACCCGGCCATTCTAAAGCGGGTTTATGCTGCCTTTCTTCGTTTGATCGTTCTGGCAATACCGTAGAGCAGCAAGCCAACATAGCTGGCGGCGAGCAGCATTCCGGTGGCGACCAGAACGCTGCCTTGAAGGTCACCAAAATAGCTCTGATTGGCGATGATCACGGTATTTTTCGAGAACATCGGAACGAGGGTCGCGAAAAACGTGATAACGATCGAAACCAGCCAGCCCAGGTTGCCACCATCGTAGTAAAACATTTGCAGGCTGCTGGCGTTACCGCTGCGCAGCATTTCGCAGATCATTCCCAGGCTTTGAACAAGGTCAGGGATCGAAAAGAACAGGGTGACCAACAGCAGCGCAGGAACGAGGATTGCCAGCCCGAAAATACGGCTACTTTTCATAGCGGTTGCCCAGGCCCACCCATTCGCTGAATGAGGCGTTGTAATTTCTGGCTTTGGTATAGCCGGCCATTCTCAGGATTTCGGCGGTGAATCCGGAACGAATGCCGACTGTGCAATAAGTGACGATTTCGTCGTCTTTCTTGATGCCGATTTTGTCAAAGATTGCGGTTAGTTCGGCATTGCTCTTGATTTTGCCGTCCGGCCGATAGAGGTCGGAGTATTGCAGGAGGACTGCGCCCGGGATGTGCCCATAGACTTTTTCACCCTTGAAGTTTTCGCCGTGGTTGGTCGAGCCGTCGAATTCCTCCGGTGAGCGCGTGTCGATCAGTTTCACCTTGCCGAGGTTGGCTTTGACGTAGTCAGTGGTGGCGATCCGGGAATCGTCATAGCTGGCGATGCTGAAGTTCGAGGGCGCGAGTTTGGTGGCTTCGCTGGAAAGCTCGCCGCCAGCCCTCTTCCACGCCGGAATGCCGCCGTTCAGGAGGCGGACGTCCTTGATACCGGCGATTTTCAGCATCCACAGAACGCGGCCTTCCTCACCGAGACCTTTCGGGTCGTTGTAGACGACGATGGTTTTGCTGCCGTCAATGCCAAAGCTGGCGATTTTGGCGCCCAGTTCGTCTTTGCCCAACACCACGCCCCAGCCCGCTTCACCTTGTTTGGGCGCCATGTTCGAAAGCATTTGCCAGGTGATGTTGATCGCGCCCGGAACATGGCCTTTGGCGTAAACATCGGGTGCATTGGCATCGACGACAACGATTTTGTTCAGGTTGTCTTTCAGCCATTTGACGTCGACGTAGAGGTTTTGTGTGGCTTGGGCGTTCGCTTTGGCACTGTTTGTCGGTTTGGCTGGCGCGGCGTTGCTAACGGCCGGGCTGAAAAGGAAGAACGCCGTAAGGGCGGAGGCTGCAACGATGCGCAGTTTATCGAGTGAATTCAATTGGTTTCTCCTTGGGTGTTGGTCGTCGTGTTCAGGGCTTTGTCGCCCCACATTTTTTTGACCATGAAAGCAATCACGGTAAGTGAAAACAGGATCAAAAGGCCGGTAACAAAGGTCTTCGCTCCGCCGGTCAGCATCCCTCCGACGTAGGAGTAGATGAGCGTGGCCGGGAGCTGACCCAAACCGGTGGCCCAGAAGAAGGGCCAAAATTTCATCGAGGTGAGGCCGGCGGCGTAGCTGACGATATCGAAGGAAACGAAAGGCAGCAGCCGGGCGATCAGAATGGCGTACTTCCCGTAACGGTTGAAAAAACCGTCGACGCTGTTCAGTGCTGTTTTGGAGGTCAGCTTTTCAACGACTTCACGGCCAAAGTATTTGGCGATGAAAAAGCATATTGCAGCGCCGGCCATTGCGCTCGACCAGGACAGGATGGCGCCGGGAATCCAGCCGAACAGCCCGGCGTTGGCGAAGGTGATCAGGAAAGCCGGCAGCGGCGCGACGACCGATTGAAAGATCATCAGCAGGAAGGAAACGACGGGCGCCCACAGACCAAAGGAAAGCAGGTAGGTTTTGACGTCGGCGACATCGACGTTCTGGAATACGGCGAAGGCTTGTTGACCAGCTTCCCGGACGGGAGGGATGGCGACACAGAGAACGGCGAGGCCGGCCAGTATGGCGATTTTTACGAGAGTGGTTTGCTTAAGGGGCATCAATTCTCCAGTAGGGTACAAGTGGCGATGAAGGAAGTTCGGAAGTCAGCGCACGTCGCCGAGTTCTTGAAGACGTTTTAAAGAACAGAGTTTTTTGAGGATGCGCGATACTGCAATCAGTGCTATGAGAATAGTAATTGAGGTGTAAAACTCTATTGAATAAATATCAGACGACTTGTCACCAATGTTGGAATAAGCAACTACTCCAGGAAGTATTCCAATGCAGGTGGCGCACAGGAAGTCGATATAGCGAATTCTGGAGAGTCCGGCACCGTAGCTGATGGCGTCAAAAGGAACGACGGGAATCAGCCTGAGCATTAAGATGAAATGAAAACCGTTTTTCTCAGCGTGTTCGCTTAGCCACTGCGTTTTGCTTCCAATCAATTTTTCGGCCAGTGTTTTGCCGAAATAGCGCGATAGCCCAAATGAAAGTGTTGCGCCAAAGGCCGCGCCGATAAGGGTATACAGGCTGCCGTAATAGAGGCCAAACAGGGCGCCGCCGGAAATGGCAATCAGCGAAGTGGGGATCAGAGTCAGCGGAACGAGCGTGAAAATGAGGATGTAGATGATCGGAGCGAAGCTACCAAAGGATTGGGTGTATTCCTTCAGCGTACCGACCGTGATTTCGTGCTCAAAAGCGAAGAAGGCCAACAGGCTCAGAGCGAGCACGGTCGCCATGAAGATGCAGAGTTTTGTCTTGGCCTGATGGTGCATGTACGTGGGCGCTTAATGCCATTCTTCCGTTGATCTGCTGAGTAGAAAACGCGCGATAGCAAAGCGCGGACTCGTCAGGCCAAGCAGTATTCATCGGAAGAGGTACGTCAAATCCCGCGAGTGGGGATCGCACGTCGGAAAGCAGGCCGTGGCAGAACCGGGCGGTTCCTGTGGCGAAGCTTCGCGCCTCTCATGATCTGCTGACCTGCACGATGGCAGCGCTGTGATACGGCACATTCTTTTGCGTCAAATTCTGTCAGTTACACGCAGACCGTCAGACCCGACACACTTTCGTCAGAAAGGTGATTGCGGCGTTACGGCGAACCGGCCAGAAGGCAACACAAAAGCGCGAGCATAGTAGCAAAGATCAATGGTGCTGTGTTGGCAAAAAAGCGGGGGCGGGCGACTCGTGATGAGTCATCCCGCCCCCGCGTTTGTGGAGCTTGGCGTCTAGGTGCTTAGAAGCCTAGCCCGAGCAGGACGCCGGCCGAAATCAGCGTGCTGATCAGCGCCGTTCCGTAGCAGAGCAGCTTGGCGCCAACGCCGGCATGGATGCCGATCTCGTGTAGCGAGTGGAAGATCCGGTGCCCGGCATGCCACAGGAACAAGGCGATGACCGCAAAGATGAAGCCCTTGCCAATGAAGTTCTGGGCAAAAGCCAGCATCTTCGCATAGCTCATCGTGTCGGCGGGGAGCAGGATGCACAGCGGAACGGCGATCCCGGTAATGAATACCAGCATCGGTCCGAACAACGCGGCGAGCATCCCGCCGGCGCCAAACAGGCCCCAAAAAATCGGAGCATTGGAACGTTTACGTGTTTTCATGCGGCAATCCTCCAAACCAGACCGAGCAGGGCGAGCGCGGCGACAATCGCTGCCGCCCAGCCGCTACCGACCACCACGCAGGGTTCGACGCGCTTGCCGTTGATCACGATGGGCGGCATCGTCAGCGGGAAGAGCTTGAACCAGGTGAAGGCGTGGTAGGCAATGGCGATCAACAAAGCGACATGGCAGACCACCGAGAGCGGGCTCTTCATCGCTTCAAGCCAGCCGTTCCAGGCGGTTTCGCCTTGCCCGAGACGAACCAGGCCAAGCAGCAGCGTCAGGGCGTAGGCGGCGACGGCCAGCGCCGTGCCTTCGTGGACCATGTACTCGACGTAGTAAGGGTTTTTCTTCCACCAGCCGCACATTGGCCGGACATAAGGTTTGCGCTTGCTCACTTGGAACCCCCTTTCGGCGACAGGAAGCGCAGGAAGTAGTCCTT
>CAZZDF010000116.1:0-6023 GCA_964652915.1 uncultured Propionivibrio sp.
CCCAAAAAGCCCTCTACGCTCCACAGCATAGAGGGCTTTTGACTTTGGAAAATCAACTCTACATTGATATCCTTTCATCAACACCTCGGTCTCGCGTACGATCAGAAGACGGGTGACTGCGTTGGCCAGCGCCTGCAATCAGTTTTCCCCGGTTGATTGCAGATCGATTTTGTCGAGGAGAGCGATTTTGTTGCGTGATAACGATAAGCCGATAGTCGTCGTTGGTAGTCTCAACATGGATTTGGTTATGCGTCTACCGCGACTCCCTGGCGGTGGGGAGACTTTGACCGGACACCATTTTTCCATGCTACCCGGGGGTAAGGGCGCCAATCAAGCGGTGGCTTGCGCGCGTCTGGGCGGCAGGGTCAGGATGATCGGGCAGGTGGGCAACGATGAATTCGGTAAAACTCTGCTCGATGGCTTGCTTGCCGATGGTGTCGAGGTTAGCGGTGTATCGCAAAGTTCGCTGGCGGGTACCGGTGTAGCGATAATTCTTGTCGAATATGTCGGCCAGAATCGCATTGTTCTTGCGCCGGGTGCTAACGGGGCGCTTTCGGAGTCAGATATCGAGCGGTTTGCGCCCGATATCGTGAATGCCGCGATGCTTGTGGTTCAACTTGAAGTGCCTCTTTGCGCAGTGTCCCGGGCAGTCGATATTGCGTATGCCGCAGGAGTTCCGGTGTTGCTTAATCCTGCTCCGGCAAAGTTGCTGCCAGAGAATCTCTGGTCAAAGGTGGATATTCTTGTGCCGAATGAGTCGGAGGCGTCGTTGCTTGCGGATTGCGCCGTTGATGGCCTGAATTTGGCGTTTTCTGCGGCCGAGAGATTGCGCCGGCGAGGGGCTCGGCGGGTGTTGATTACGCTCGGTGAGCAAGGGGTTGTTATCGTCGATGACCGAGGTGCTCGCCACTTGCAGGCGGAAAAGGTTAGTGCCTTAGATACTACTGCAGCCGGGGATACCTTCATCGGAGGCTTGGTTGTCGGGCTTTGCGAAGGTTTGTCTCTGGATGACGCGGCTGCATTCGGACAGCGAGCCAGTGCGTTGAGCGTTACGCGACACGGCGCCCAGCCGTCGATCCCATATCGCCGAGAAATTCGCGGAAATGAGGCGATTTCGAGCTGATTCCGGGACGCAACACAAGGTGCCGATGAGTTACTGCGGTCCGTTTCGCTCATGGATTTTTTTCGCTTGTTACCAAGACTTCGTTGCTTCGCCTTTCTGCCTGCAGTAATCTTCGTCGTTCCGAGGTTAAATGTGCCTTTGCGTGGTGCGATTTGATCGGATGCAGCAGAAACTCCGTCTCTGTTTTGGATAACATATTCAGCAAGAATACGTAATGAACAAGCCCCCGCTGTCATGGTTTTCGGGTTGGTTTTCCTCTTCGCTGCGCCGAACCTTGGTCGCCGGCGCAGCCTTTGCCGTGTTATTGCCGGCTTTGGTTGTCGGCTATTTCCAGGTTGTCAGAACCTTCGACAGTGAAGTCGAGCGGCAAGCCAGGGCACCGGCTATGCGCTATGCCGAGTTGCTTTCGCGTGGCTTGGCCGTGGTTATGTGGAATCTGGATAACGAGTCGGTCAGTGAGCAAGTCGATGCGGTGATGCGCGATCCGGATGTGGCCAGCGTGACCGTGACCAACGAGATTGATGAGATCGTGCGGCATTTGGAGCGTCCGTTTACTTCGCGGTCCGTTTTACTGACAGAAGAGCGAGATATTGTTTACCGTGGCGAGCGTTTTGGACATCTCGTGGTCAAGGTCAGTCCCGATCGCGTTGAGCGGGAACGCAGGCGCGAGGTGATTGCGTTGAGTCTGGCTTTGGCCGCGCAGGTCGCGTTCTCCCTGTTGATTATCTGGCTGCTGTTCGAGCGGCGCCTGGTACGTCCGCTGACTTTGCTGCAGCAAGGCGCCCAGCGTCTGGCAAAAGGCCAGCTTGAAACGCCTTTGGTCTCGCACCGCCCCGATGAAATCGGCCAGTTGGCGCAACAAATGGATCTGATGCGGCGTGATTGGGCGGCGTTGATCGAGGAGCGCGCCGAATATGTCAGAGCCTTGCAGGTGAGCGAGCAGCGTCAGTCGCTGGCGCTGTTTGGCGGTGATCTGGGCTTGTGGGACTTGGATTTGCGCAGCGGACACATGGTGGTCGATGAACGCTGGTGTGCAATGATCGGTCGCCGGCTTTCCGAAGTTGTGCCGCATTTTGATACCTGGCGAAGCTGGCTGCATCCGGCCGATGCGCCTGCTGTTCAAAAGATTCTAGATGCGCATCTGAAGACGGGTGCGGTCGATTACGAGGCGGAGTTCCGCTTGCAGCACGTCGATGGTCACTGGGTCTGGATTCTTGGCAGAGGGCGCGTGGTCGAGCGCGCGGACGACGGAACCCCTTTGCGGATGACCGGTACGCACATGGACATCACGTCGCGCAAGCGCGTGGAAGAAGCTCTATTGGCCAACGAGGAACGCTGGAAATTCGCTCTTGAAGGTTCTGGTGAAGGGGTGTGGGACTGGAACTATCAAACGGGTGAGGCACTGTTCTCGCGGCGCTGGAAGGAAATGATCGGTTATGAAGAAGGCGAAAT
This sequence comes from uncultured Propionivibrio sp., assembly GCA_964652915.1. Taxonomy (GTDB): domain Bacteria; phylum Pseudomonadota; class Gammaproteobacteria; order Burkholderiales; family Rhodocyclaceae; genus Propionivibrio. The sequence goes on from CAZZDF010000116.1 coordinate 2,576, forward strand.
CAGCAATCGCTTTTCCGAATGGTCGAGCCGCATGCATCCGGAAGATTTGCCCAGGATGAAAGCGGTGATTCAGGAACACATTGAGGGTCGAACCGCTTTCGCTGCGATGGAGTATCGAATGCAGTGCAAGGACGGGCGCTGGCTGTGGATGCTCGGACGCGGTATGGTAGTTAGCCGTGATGCCGAGGGCAAACCGTTGCGTCTGGTCGGAACGAACGCCGATATCAGCGAACGTAAGGCGGCAGCGGATCAAATTGAGTATCTGGCGTTTTACGATTCCTTGACCGGGCTGCCCAACCGGCGGCTGATGCTTGACCGTCTTGAGCAGGCGTTGTCGAGTAGTGCCCGGCACGGTCGGTTAGGCGCATTGATGCTGCTTGACATGGACGATTTCAAGACGCTGAACGACACCTTGGGACATGATGTCGGTGACCAGTTCCTGATTGAGGTGGCGCGTCGGTTGCACGCTTCGGTTCGCGAAGGCGATACCGTGGCGCGACTCGGCGGCGACGAGTTTGTGGTTATTCTTGAAGACCTCAAAGATGATGCCTTGGCCGCGATGCAGGCTGAAACCGTAGCGGTGAAAATCCTGCGTGCCGTTAGCGAGCCCTATCAACTCGATCTTTCGACTGGCGAAGGCCGGAAAGGCTCGCGCAGTTACCATTGCACATCGAGTGTCGGAATTACGCTGTTTCACGGCAATGCGGTTTCGGTCGACGAATTGATGAAACGCGCCGATACCGCGATGTATCAAGCCAAGGCCGCTGGACGTAACGCGTTTCGCTTTTTTGATCCGGAAATGCAGGCCGAAGTCACGGCGCGCGCGACGCTCGATAACGACTTGCGCGAGGCTTTGCGTGACGGTCAGTTTCGTCTTCACTACCAGCCGCAGGTGGACGATTCGGGGCGGTGGAGCGGTGCCGAGGTTCTGGTGCGCTGGCAGCACCCGCAGCGGGGCATGGTGCCCCCCTTCGAGTTCATTCCGCAGGCCGAGTTGTCCGGGCTGATTCTGCCGCTGGGGGACTGGGTTCTTGAGACGGCCTGTGCTCAGCTGATGCAATGGGAAATCAGCCCCGAGCTTTCGCGCCTTACAGTGGCGGTTAATGTCAGTGCTCGCCAGTTCCGGCAGACAGATTTTGTCAGCCGTGTTTTGGCGATTGTTGCGCGAACTGGCGCCGACCCGAGGAAGCTCAAACTCGAATTGACCGAAAGTCTGCTGCTGGAAAACGTCGAAGACATTATTGCCAAAATGAGTGCCCTGAAAGCACACGGGATCGGGTTCTCGCTCGATGATTTCGGCACGGGCTATTCTTCCTTGTCTTATCTCAAGCGCTTGCCGCTTGATCAGCTCAAGATCGACCAGTCGTTTGTTCGCGATGTGCTGATCGATCATAACGATGCCGCCATCGCCCGGATGATTGTGGCATTGGCCCGCAGCATGGGACTGAACGTCATTGCCGAGGGGGTGGAGACCGAAGATCAGCGCAAGTTTCTTGCGGCGAATGGCTGCAAGTCTTACCAAGGTTATCTGTTTGGCCGTCCGATGCCGGTTGACGATTTCACGGCGCGGTATTTCGAGTCAGTGCCGCTTCGTTAGTTTGCTGTGGTCAGAGCAGCCAAGCCTCTGTTCGTCGACGATTGCCGGTGATCGCTGATTGACCAAAGTAGCCTGATACGGTGTATTCTGCCGGATGTGCAGGTGTCGATGCCGTTTGGAGGACTTCTCTCGCCGGCTTTGCGTGAAGTGACAAGATCAGGATTTGGCGCGGCTAATCGTTATGAATTTTGTCAAACATTCTGTCCTCGTTTTCAGAATCCTGAAGTGGGTTCTATTGGTCAGTCTGGCCGTGTTTGTCATTGCATCGACCATTGGCATGATCCTCGAGCGCAACAAGGCCATGCAGGCGGCGCATGCCACCGCGCAGGCCGCCGCGGCGCAAAGTATGGGGGCCGTTTCGGTGGCCCTCTGGTCGTTCGACAAGGCGGCGATGGACGCATTGCTTACCGGTCTAGTGCAATCGCGGTCGGTGGTGTCGGCGCGGCTGATGGCTGCTGACGAGACGATTGCCGAAGTGCGAAAAGCCGATTTCACCGGGACGATTGATCGCGAATGGGAATTGCCGGTCATGAGTCCCGATAACACAAAGCTCCTCGGAACCTTGCGCATTTCCGAGTCATATTCCGAAGTCAATAGTCAGGTTGTCGACACCCTGATTACGCTGGTGGTGACCGATTTGATCAAGGTCGCTACGCTGGCTCTGGTGTTGTTTGCCATTGTCTATCGGGCCATTGCCAGACCGCTGCACCAACTGGCCAGAGATGTCGGCAATCTTGGGCATTCCGAAGAAGAGCCGAGAATCGTTCTGGCGCGCAAGCAGCCCAGTGGTACCAATCGCGACGAACTCGATATTCTGGTCGATGCGATCAATGGTTTTGTTGCTGAACGTGGCGAGGAAATGCGTCGGCGTTCCGAGGCCGAAGGAAACCGTCGGGAGGCCGAGCGGGCGCTGGCTGAAAGTGAAGAGAATCTGGCCATCACCTTGCATTCGATTGGCGACGGGGTAATTGCCACCGACGCGGACGGGTTGGTGACCCGGATGAACCTTACTGCCGAGCGCCTGACCGGTTGGACTTTCAACGAAGCGGTTGGGCGCCCGCTTTCCGAGGTTTTTCGCATCGTCAATGCCGAAACGCGAGAACCGGTGGCCGATCCGGTGCAGATGGTCATTGCTTATGCACAGGTGGTTGGCCTTGCTTACCACACGCTACTGTTGTCCCGTGACGGGGCGGAATACCGGATTTCGGATAGTGCCGCGCCGATTCGCAATGCGGCCGGAGATATCGTCGGCGTGGTGCTGGTTTTCAGCGACGTTACCGAAAGGTTCCGTGCCGAAGAAGTTTTGCGGCTCACCCGTTTCAGCGTCGATGCCGCGTCGGATGCCCTGTTGTGGATGACTCCCGAGGCGCGTCTGGTGGATGTCAACGAGGCTGCGTGCCGTGCGCTCGGTTATTCGCGGGAAGAGTTGCTGCACATGCATCTTTCCGATTTTGACGTGTTGTACGACCCGGAACGCTGGGCGCAGCGGTTTGACGAGCTGCGGCAGCGCGGCTCCATCACCTTCGAGTCGCGACATTGCACGCGCGACGGCAAGGTCTTTCCGGTCGAAGTCGTCGCTAACTATGTGACCTACGGCAATGAGGAACGCAATTGCTGTTTCGTGCGGGACATTACCGCGCGCAAGGAGGCCGAGGCCGCGCTGAAGGAAAAGGAAGAGCGCTGGAAGTTTGCGCTTGAGGGTTCTGCCGAAGGCGTCTGGGACTGGAATATTCAGGCGGGTGAGGTGGTCTTTTCCCGTCGATGGAAGGAGCTCATCGGTTATTCCGATGCCGAAATTGCCAACGATCTTTTCGAGTGGACCAGTCGTGTTCATCCGGACGACTGGCCGCG
>CAZZDF010000117.1:0-6021 GCA_964652915.1 uncultured Propionivibrio sp.
GGCGCGGCTTTGTCCTTCGGCACAAGTCACCGCCGTCGATCTGTCGGCCGATGCGCTGTCTGTTGCCCGATCCAATGCCGAGCGTCATTCCGCGCCGGTCCGCTTCTTCCAAGGGGATTGGTATTCGCCGCTGGGCGCTGAGCGTTTCGATCTGATTGTTTCGAACCCCCCCTATGTCGCGGCGAACGATTCGCATTTGTTAAACGACGGTTTGCCTTTCGAGCCGCAGTTAGCCTTGACTGACGGGGTTGCGGGGGGGGATGGGCTGGCTTGTATCCGTACGTTGATCGCGGGGGCGGCCAGACATCTCACACCCGGCGGTGGACTATTGATTGAACACGGCTACGATCAGGCGGTCGAAGTGCGTGCGCTGCTCCAAATGGCCGGTTTTTCCGGCGTGGCTTCGTGGCGTGATGCGGCGGAAATTGAACGCGTGAGTGGCGGTTTTCTGCCTTGATTGTGGAATTTTGAATTCTTTGGATTCTTTGGAAAGGGCTTTTATGGACGTTCAGCAAATCATCAAGGAACAGGTCACGACCAACCCTGTGGTGCTTTACATGAAGGGAACGCCGAGAGCACCGATGTGCGGCTTTTCGGCGACTGCGGTGCAGATTCTGCAGGCCTGTAATCTGCCCTTGTTCTTTAGCGTCAACGTGCTTGAGGATCAGGCGATTCGCGACGGCATCAAGATCTTTGGTAATTGGCCGACCATCCCGCAGCTTTATGTGCGTGGCGAACTGGTGGGCGGTTGTGACATCATGCGTGAAATGTATCAGAGCGGTGAGTTGCAGGCTTTGCTGGAAGGTATTGCCGCACCGGATTGACGACATGTTATTGGGTGGGGGCTTTCCGGAGATGGTGATGCGTAAAACAATTTCCTGCCTGGCCGCGCTTGGAGTATTGCTTCTATTGTCCGCTTGTGCGGCAACAGGCAGCAATTTGAAGCCGGGTGTGGCGACATTGCCTGAGATTCTTGCGGATATGGGCGAGCCGGCGATGCGCTGGAAGGATCCTGGCGGACAGGAACAGCTGGCTTATCCACGCGGCCCCTTCGGAGTGCAGACTTATATGGTTTTTGTCGGCGCAGATGGGCGTCTGCAGCGCGTCGAGCAGGTGCTCGACGAGGCGCACTTTGCCCAAATTCAAATCGGCAAGAGCAGCAAGGAAGATGTCTTGCGTTTGATCGGCCCGTCGTATCCGGGGTGGACGACCGAGAACAAGTATTTGAAAGAGCTTGTCTGGGAGTGGAATTATCTGAACCGAACCAACCAGGTGTCACGGCTGGATGTGTTTTTCGATACGACTACCGGCATTGTGCGCGATACATGGCAGCGCACTTTGGAGTCCATGTTTGTCCGCGATCGCTAGTTTTTGATGTTGCGGATAAGGCGTCAGTAAGCCGCCAGACGCGCATTGGCCAGTTCCAGCCGGCTGGCCATCACTTCAAGGAATGCCTGATAGAAGTGCATTCGGCAGGGGTCGGAGGCTTTTTGCAAGGCTTCGCCCTTGATGGTGATGATTTTCGACTTGGTCAGGGCGACGACGTCGGCGCCGCGCGTTGATGAATGCTTGCTGATGACGGCCATTTCGCCGAAACAATCACCGGTGGTCAGCAGGTTGAGGATACGTCCGTTCTTGGTCACCTTGAGTTCGCCTTCGGCGAGAAAACAGAAAAAGTCGCCCGGTTCGCCGTCGTGCATGATGGTGTCTTCCGGCGCGACACTCGACCAGTGCGAAAAACCCAAGACTTCCCAGATTTGCGCGTCGGTAAAGTCGTTGAAGAACGCTAAGCCGCGCAGCGTGTCGAATTTTTCTGAATCGGAAAAATCGTGCGCTGGCGCTTTGAGGCGCTTGGCGCGAAAGGCTTGCGCCAGATCGTGGGCAAATTCTTCCCAGGTTTGATAGCGCTGTTTGGTGTCCTTGTGCATGGCCCGCGCGACAATGGCGTCGAGGACTGGCGGAACTTTTTTGCGTAGCGTTGAAGGCCTGGATGGTTCGGAATTGATGATCTGGTAAATGATGTTGTAATTGGAGCTGCCCTGGAAGGGTAGTTGGCCGGTCAGTAACTGGTACATCACCACGCCGAGCGAGTAGATGTCGGTCTGGTGGTCGAGCGGCAGTTCGCGGACTTGTTGCGGCGACATATAAGCGGGCGAGCCAATGCCGGAAACCTGCGTGCGGTCCGGGTTGTCGACAATCGCCGCGCCGAAGTCCGAAATCTTGATGTCGCCGGAGTTCGGGTCATCGCCAGCAAAGAGAATGTTGGCCGGCTTGATATCGCGGTGCGTGATGCCGATGCGGTTGGCAAAGTTGAGCGCGCGGGTGCATTTGAAAATGATTTCGACGACGCGCTCGATGGGTAACAGCTTGTTTTCGTGGGCGAAGTTTTCCAGCGTGCCGCCGGCTACGTATTCCATGACGATGTAGCAGAGATCTTCGGCGACCACCGCATCGTAGATTTGCACGATATGCGGGTGTTGCAGCTTGCCGACCAGCGAGGCTTCGTTGAGAAACAGGTGTGTGTACATCTTGCCGCGCTCAAGATGTTTGAGGATTTCGGGAAATGCGACCTTGATTGCCACTTCGCGCTGCGCGAAGGGGTCATTCGCGAGATAGACCGTTGCCGTTGCGCCACGGCCAATCTCGCGGATCAGTTCGTATTTTCCGATCTTGTTCATCATGAGCGGGTTTGCCTACAGGACTACAGGCGGCTGCGCGCGCGGGTGATGGCCGCCCGAACTTGTTCCGGCGCGGTGCCGCCAATGTGCTTGCGTGAGGCCAGCGAGCCTTCCACCGTCAGCACCGAAAAAACGTCGTCGGCAATCAGTGGTGAGAAACTTTGCAGTTCGGCCAGCGAGAGTTGCGGCAGATCGACGCCGAGTTCTTCGGCACGGCGTACGGCCAGCCCGACGGCTTCGTGCGCATCGCGGAAAGGCAGGCCTTTGCGCGTCAGATAGTCGGCCAGGTCGGTCGCCGTGGCAAAGCCCTGGCGCAGCGCTTCGCGCAGGTTCTCCGGACGCGGGGTGATGCCGGAAATCATTTCGGCAAAAATGCGCAGGGTGTCGGTGACCGTGTCGACGGCGTCGAACAAGGGTTCCTTGTCTTCCTGATTGTCCTTGTTATAGGCCAGCGGTTGGCCCTTCATCAGGGTCAGCAGGGCGGTCAGGTGACCGTAGACGCGCCCCGTCTTGCCGCGCGCCAGTTCTGGAACGTCGGGGTTCTTCTTTTGCGGCATGATCGAGCTGCCGGTACAGAAGCGGTCGGCAATCTTGACGAAGCCAAAGCGCGGGTTCATCCACAGCACCAGTTCTTCCGACATGCGCGAGAAATGCATCATCAGGAGCGAAGCGGCGGCGCAGAATTCGATGGCAAAATCGCGGTCGGATACGGCGTCGAGCGAGTTTTCACAAACGCCATCGAAGCCTAGTTCACTGGCGACGAATTCACGGTCGATCGGGTAGGTTGTTCCGGCCAGCGCGGCGGCGCCGAGCGGCAGGCGGTTGGTGCGTTTGCGCACGTCGGCGAAGCGTTCGGCATCGCGCCGGGTCATTTCGAACCAGGCCAGCAGGTGATGACCAAAGGTAATCGGTTGCGCGACCTGCAGGTGGGTAAAGCCCGGCATCGGCGTTTCGGCTTCGCGTTCGGCCAGATCAAGCAGGTTGAGCTGGAATTGCTTGAGCAAGACCTGAATGTCGTCAATCGAGTCGCGCAGGTAGAGGCGGATGTCGGTGGCCACCTGGTCGTTGCGGGAGCGCCCGGTATGCAGGCGTTTGCCGGCATCGCCAACGAGTGCGGTGAGGCGCTTTTCGATGTTCAGGTGCACGTCTTCCAGATCGAGCGACCATTCAAAGGCGCCCGATTCGATTTCGCCGACGATTTGCGTCATGCCGCGCTGGATGTCGGCAAGGTCCTCAGCGGAAATGATCTGTTGCCGGCAAAGCATTCTGGCGTGCGCCAGCGAGCCGCGAATGTCCTGGCGCCACATGCGCTTGTCAAAGTCCACCGAGGCGGTGTAGCGTTTGACGAGATCGGACATCGGTTCGGAAAAGCGTCCTGCCCAGGTGTATTGGTTGGCGGCAGCGGGCGAAGAGGGCGGTACTGAATTCATGATATGAGCAAGTTCGTGGGCTAGAATGGCTGGTGGTGTGGAGGAACAAACGTGGACGAAAACCGTTAAGGCCGCCTTCGTGAATAGGCCAAGTATAAAGCAAAACCCGGTGGGCTCGCCCTTGCCGGACTTTCGCAATTTCGGCGTGATGCTGCGCATTTTGCTCGGAGTCAATCTGCTGGCCCTAGCTGCGGCATTGGTGCAAAGCCCGAATCTTGTGGATTTCCTTCCGCGCTATATCGATATGGCGGCTTGGGTGCAGCCTTTGCTTTTGCTTAATCTTTCGCTGCTGGCATTGCTGGCTCCGGTGTTACGGAAAATGTCGCCGGCTTTTGCTCAAATGTTGGTGGTCTTGTTGGCGGCCGGTTCTTCCTTGCTGTTGCTTGATTTCTGGCGTTTCATGGGCGTTGAAGATGGCGGTTGGCAGCGTTTGGTGAGGGCGGCGATATTGAGTGGTGCGGTGGCTGGAACCTTGCTGTTTTATTTTTCGTTACGTTCCCGGGCCTTGTACCCGGCCTTGAGCGAAGCGCGTCTACAGGCCTTGACGGCGCGCATCCGTCCGCACTTTTTGTTCAATAGTTTGAATGCCGTGCTTTCGCTGATTCGTTCCGAGCCGAAGCGTGCTGAAACTGCGCTCGAAGAATTGGCCGAGCTGTTTCGAGCGTTGATGCGCGATCATCGGGATTTGATGCCGTTGGCCGATGAAATTGCCTTGTGTCGGCAGTATCTTGGGCTAGAGAAGCTGCGTTTGGGAGAGCGGTTGAACGTCGAGTGGGATATTGCCAATGTGCCGGCTGATTTGCTCGTTCCGCCGTTGATCCTGCAGCCTTTGCTGGAGAATGCGGTGTGTCACGGGATCGAGCCATCGGCCGAACCCGGTACCTTGCGAATTTGTTTTTCGCGCAAGGGCGACGACTTGCTGATCGAGCTGACCAATCCGATTTGTCGTGGGCATGTTGCGGCGGGGGGGAATCGCATGGCGCTGACCAATATTCGCGAACGTCTGGCTTTATTCTATGACCTTGAGGCGCGGCTTGAGACGAACGAGGTGACGCTTGCCGATGGCGGTTGCGAATACCGCGTGCAAATTGTGTTGCCTTGCCGGAGGGCGAAATCGTGACTGACGCGGTGACAATTCCGGCGACCCTTTCCGTGCTGATCGTCGATGACGAGGCGCCGGCGCGGGCGCGCTTGCGTGATCTGCTCGCCGATATTGCCGCGGAAGTCCCCAATGCCGTGGTCGGCGAGGCTGCCAACGGTGTGCTGGCGCTGGAAGCGATCGCCGGGCGCGCTGTGGATGTCATGCTGGTCGACATTCGCATGCCGAAGATGGACGGGATCGAACTGGCGCGTCATCTCGGCCAGTTGGAAGCGCCGCCGGCAATCATTTTTGTAACGGCCTTCGACAGTTATGCGGTGCAGGCTTTCGAACTCAACGCCATCGATTATCTGGTCAAACCGGTGCGTGCGCCGCGGCTGGTCGCGGCATTGCAGAAGGTGCGGAAGCAAAGGCCAGTGCTGGCACCGACGGTGCTGGCTGGCTTGCAGCAAGGGGCGCGAATGCACCTTTCCTGCCACGAGCGCGGGCGACTGTTGCTGATTCCGGTGGCCGACATTCTTTATCTCAAGGCTGATCTGAAGTACGTCGTGGCGCGCACCGCCAGCCGCGAGTATCTGCTTGACGAATCGCTGACGCATCTGGAAGAGGAGTTTTCCGAGCGTTTCATCCGCTTGCATCGCAGCGTGCTGGTGGCCAAGACGGCGATTGCCGGCTTCGAGAAGAGTACCGGCGAGGATGCCGAGACGCAGTGGCAGGCCTTGTTGCAAGGAGTTTCTGAGCGTTTGCCGGTGAGCCGCCGGCAGTGGCCGCTGGTCAAGTCGTTTGCCCGGATGATGAGTAGTTGATTGGCTGG
>CAZZDF010000118.1:0-5984 GCA_964652915.1 uncultured Propionivibrio sp.
CCAATCTGATCCTGCTCGCCGCCAATGACCCGAAAGCCATCAGCTCCGTAGTCAAAAACGCCCAGGCCAAAGGCGTCAAGGTAATCTACGTTGACTCCGGCGCCGACGCCCCGGCAATCGCCACGCTATCGACCAACAACTTCCAGGCCGGCGCTCTGGCCGGCAAGACCATGGTCGACGAACTCAAAGCCGCAGGCAAAACCGCCGGCAAGATCGGCATCATCGGCGTCAACACCGCCACCAATTCGACGATGGAGCGCGAAAACGGCTTCCGTGGCGTGGTCAAGGCCGCCGGCTACACAATCCTGACCACCGAATACAAGGACGGCGACGCCGCAGCTTCGCAAGAAGCGGCGACCGGCTTCATTTCCGGAAACGCCGACCTAGTCGGTCTGTACGGAACCAACGAAGGCTCGACGGTCGGTGTCGGCAATGCCATCAAAGCCTCAAAGAAACCGATCATTGGTATCGGCTTCGACAAATCCGATGCCATTCTCGGCCTGCTCAAGGACGGCAGCCTCAAAGCCGCAATGGCCCAGAACCCCTTCACCATGGGATTGCTCGGCGTCGCCCAGGCCTTTGCCGCGCTGAATAACCAGAGCACCGGCCCGGCCGTCATCGACACCGGCGTCGCGGTACTCCGGAAGTAAGCGGCTCCCCAAACAACAAAGCCGCTTGCCCTGAGCTGGGCAAGCGGCTTTGTTGCATTCCGTCTTTCGAATCTAACGCGCGCCGGATCACACCACGGAGGCGGCTAGCGAACAACGACTTCGGAAATATTTTCCGGCAGAGGCATATAACACGACGCGCCATTCGGCCACCGGCAGTCGCCGGCTCCGGCCTTGGTAACGATAATTTCATCGAGGTAATCGGCCAGGCGCGCCGGCGAAACCAGCCAGGCATCCGGCAATGACTCGAACGGTGCAACCCCGCTGATGATATTTTGCACCTTGGCCGCGCAGAAAAGCGGCATGGTTGTTCCGGCCTCGTCCACACGCGCCTTGACCTGCGCGAACCGGGCAGCCGGTAGGGTAAAACGATAAAGCCTGATATCCGGGCCATCCTCAAGCTGAAAACGCACGAAATCCTGCAAACTCACCCCCGCCCACCCCGACTGGCGACTGCGCACATTCAGGTAACTGCCCGCCGGATCGAGCAAGGTCTGTCCAGCGAACATTCCAGCGTGTTGTACCTTCAGGTTGTAGTTGATGACCACCACCACTTCCTGCGCGCCGGGCTCGGCAACCACCAGCTTTTCCGGATAGCCATTGCCAAGCACTGGCGCGGCAGTGAGCGGAACCTTTGCTGTTGACGCGCAAGCCGACAAAAACAAAACGCCTGACAACGCCAAAACCACCCCGCCCCAACGCCCAAGCTGCTGCAAACTCACTCTTTCCCCATCCAATCCAATAGCCGATCACCCCTCAACACCGCCTGTTCGCAGACCACCGTAGAGGCACACAGCTGAATTTTACTGCCCGCTCTTATTTCCCACTTTCTTCCTGCTCGTCCTGCGCCTCCAGCCACATGGCGTTGACGATAGCCAGCAACACAGCAAAGCCTAAACCCAGAATCCAGGTGAAATACCACATGATCCTTCCTTTCCCTTAATCAGTAGAGCGTCTTGTCGTTTTTGACAATGAAATCGCGCGTCACCTTGCCAGCCATCACCCGATACGCCCAGCCGGTGTAAGCAACGACAATTGGCGTAAAAACCAAGGCGACCCAGAACATCACGTTCAAGGTCACCTGGCTCGATGTCGCGTCCCAGGCCGTCAAGCTGGCTTTGGGCATTTCCGAAGAGGGCAGAACGAAGGGGAACAGAGCCACACCAGCCGTCAGGATCACCGAGACACAGGCCAGCGACGAGCCAACAAAGGCGAACAAGGTTTTGCCGGCACGCAAGGCCAACAGAACAGCCAAGCCTCCAACATAGGCCAGCGCCGGAATCAGCCACAAAACCGGCGTCTTGCTGTAATTGGCAAACCACGCCCCCGGTGCACGCCCGACCTCTTTCATCAAGGGATTGATCGACGCACCAATATCGCCAATCGATTCGATCACGTAGCCATCAATGCGCGACACCCACAAACCGCCGAGCGAAAACGCCACCAGCAGAACAATGGCCAGCACCTGCGCGGCCTTGCTGGCGCGCGCCTGCAGGTCACCCTCAGTGCGATGCGACAGGAAGGTAGCTCCCTGCAAGGTCAGCAACGATAGGCTAACCACCCCGAAAAGCAAAGCAAACGGGTTGAGCAAAGCCCAGAAGGAACCCGAGTAAAACGAGCGCATGGTGTCGTCGAGGCGAAACGGCACCCCGAGAAACAGGTTGCCGAAAGCCACGCCAAAAACCAGCGCCGGCACGGCACTACCAGCGAACAGCCCCCAATCCCATGCCTTGCGCCAAGTCGGATCGGGCAATTTGGAGCGATATTCAAAACCTACCGGGCGGAAAAACAACGCGAACAACACCAGCAGTAGCGCCCAATACATGCCGGAGAAAGCCGTCGCGTACACAAACGGCCAAGCCGCGAAAATCGCCCCGCCGGCAGTGATGAACCAGACCTGGTTGCCGTCCCAGTGCGGGGCAATGGTATTGATCATCACACGACGCTCGGTGTCGTCCTTGCTGAGAATCTGCAGTAGCACGCCAACGCCCATATCATGGCCGTCCATGATGGCAAAGCCGATCAACAATACGCCGACGAGCAGCCACCAGATCAGTTTCAGGGTTTCGTAGTCGAGCATTTCTGTCTCCCTCAAGCGTTGTTCGGTTGCACGGCGACCGGGCCGAGACGGGCGTACTTGAACATCAGGAACATCTCAACAATGAGGAGCAGCGTATAAAAACCGACAAAGCCGGCAATCGACCCCCACAGGCTGGCTTGACTGAGGCTCGACGCGGAGAGGTGGGTCGGCAACATGCCATACACCGTCCACGGCTGACGACCATATTCGGCGACGAACCAGCCGCACATGCAAGCGATCCACGGCGCCGGCAGACTCCAGAGGAAGGCCTTCATCAACAACGGATACTTCTGGTGCGTGTTGTAGATCGACAGCCAGATCGCAGCAATAAATAGCCCGAGCATCAGGAAGCCAAGCCCCACCATGATGCGGAAGCTCCAGAACAACGGCGCCACCTTCGGCACCGAATCCATCGCCGCTTTCTCGATGGCCTCCGGCGTAGCCTGGCGCACGTCTTCCACGTGGCGCTTGACCAACAGGCCGTAGCCCATATCAGCCTCATGCGCCTTGAACTTTTCCTGCGCCACCGCATCGTCAGGATTCTTGCGCATGTCTTCGAGCGCAATCACGGCCTGCACGCCGGAAACGATACGCTCCTTGTTCTTGGCGCGGATCTCGTGAATCCCCGGTAGCTGCTCGCTGATCGAACGGGTGGCGATCAGGCCGAGCATGTACGGCACCTTGAGTTCCCAGTCGTTCGCCTGCTTTTCCTCATTCGGCCAGGCCACGATGTTGAAACCGGCCGGCGCCGGCTCGGTTTCCCACATCGCCTCGATAGCCGCCAGTTTGGACTTCTGCGACTCGGACACGGCATAGCCCGACTCGTCGCCCAACACGATCACCGACAAAGTGCCGGCAATACCGAACGCCGCAGCAATGCGGAACGAGCGGCGGGCGAATCCGACGTGCCGGTTCTTGAGCAGATACCAGGCCGAGATGGCCAGCACAAACAGCGAGCCGGTTACGTACCCAGCTGCCACGGTATGCACAAACTTGGATTGAGCGACCGGGTTGAGTACCAGCGCAGCAAAATCAGTCAGCTCCATGCGCATGGTGACCGGGTTGAACGCCGAACCAACCGGATCCTGCATCCAGGCATTGGCGATCAGGATCAACACCGCCGAAAGATTGGTCGCCAAGGCCATCAAGGTGGTAACGACCAGGTGACCGCGCTTCGAAAGGCGATTCCAGCCAAAAAAGAACAGGCCGAACATCGTCGACTCCAGGAAGAAAGCCATCAAGCCTTCAATCGCCAGCGGCGCGCCAAAGATGTCGCCGACGTAATGCGAGTAGTAAGCCCAGTTGGTTCCAAACTGGAATTCGAGCGTAATGCCGGTCGTGACGCCAAGGGCAAAGTTGATGCCGAAAAGCTTGCCCCAGAACTGCGTCATCTCCTTGTAGATCGACTTTCCGGTCATCACATAAACCGACTCCATGATCACCAGAATCCACGACAACCCCAAGGTCAAAGGCACAAAAATGAAGTGGTACATCGCCGTCGCCGCAAACTGCAGGCGCGACAGGTCAACGACCGTCGAATCGATCATTTGTTATCTCCTGGGGTATTTGAAATGGACGAAACGGTAACAGCACCGACAAGACGGTCGCGCATCACGTTGACATCAACCGCCACCTTGTTCGGCTTGATGAAAGCGTGCCAGAGCAAGAAAAGCAGCAAAACCTTGACGACCAGCACGACAGCCAGATGGAAGCGCAGCCTCGGCCGACCAGGAACTTTGTCGCATTGTTGTGATTCCAAACCACGCCTCCGTGTATCCGCGTTCAGGCGGATATTACCCTGCTCAAGCCCGATCTGGAATCGACATGAAGCGCTTCAAGAAACATCTCATCCGCACCGACCAAAGAACGGGACAAAAAGCACTTTTCAGCTAAACTTGATTCCCTGATGACGGCAATCAGGAAACAGCACTGCAAAGCACGGGAGCAAACGCCTTGGACGATTTCAGCAACTCGACCCTCATCGTCACCGAACAGGACACGCTGGTCAGCGAGCTCAACAAAGCGAGCAGCGCTGAAGCCTGCCTGATCGTCGTGCGCGGGCAGCAACAGGGCAAGCGTTATGAGTTGTCGGCGCCGGTCATGCGTATCGGCCGCGACTCCTCCTCGGACATCGTCATCGACGACCCCAAGGTTTCGCGCCAGCAGGCCAAGATCATCAAGGAACGCACATCGGTGCTGCTGGTCGACGGCGGCTCGACCAACGGCACCTTCGTCAACGACACCAAGCTCGAAAGCGGCGCCTCGCTCGTCCTGAACAAGGAAGACATGATCAAGGTCGGCGCCACCATTCTGAAATATCTGCCACGCGGCGCCCTCGAAATCCGCTACATCGGCATGCTCGAAGCCAAGGCCAATACCGACCCGCTGACTCAGATTTATAACAAGGGCTACCTGCTCGAAGCGCTCACCGCCGAATTCAAACGCGCCAAGGCACTGGAAACCGCGTTCAGCGTGCTGTTCTTTGACCTCGACCACTTCAAGCAGGTCAACGACACCTACGGCCACGACGCCGGCGACCGCGTGCTGATTCAGGTCAGCCAGATCCTGCGCAACGCCGTTTCCGTCAGTCACGGCATTCTTGGCCGCTACGGCGGCGAGGAGTTTGTCGCCCTGCTGCCCGGCCACGGTGAAACCGAAGCACAAAGCTTTGCCGAATTTGTCCGCCGCTCGATCGAACAGCACCATTTCCAGCTTGAAGAGCGCACCATCAAAATGACCGCCAGCATCGGCGTCGCCGCAATGAACAAAGACTGCAGCGAAGCCAGAGAGCTGCTAAAGCGCGCCGACCAAGCCGTTTATCTGGCGAAAAGCAGCGGACGAAACAGGGTATGCTGCGCTTAGCAGCACAGTCCGTCAGCAAACATCAGCACGCGATTTAAAGGCAAGGGCGTCCATGTTTCGTTGTCGGTCAGCGGCAGCGTCGCGATCAGCGCCACCCGATCCTGCGGCGTAGTCAGCGCGCTGAAATCGACCGTCACATCCTGATCCTTCAGATGCGCCAACGAAAACGGCGCTTGCCGAACGAGGTAGTGCAAGTCCGTCGCGCGATGGGCAAACAGACAGTCACCGTTGGAGAGCAGAAAATTGAACTGCCCGTACGGCCTGACTTGCGCGGCGAACTCATCGAGCGCCGCCTGCAGAACCGTCCGCTCCGGACAAGCCGGAAAGCGCTGACGCAAGGTTTGCAACAGGTGGCAAAAAGCGCGCTCACTGTC
>CAZZDF010000119.1:0-5945 GCA_964652915.1 uncultured Propionivibrio sp.
CGAAAACGCTTAGCGCGGGAGGACTCTTGCCCCTTCGCCGCTCCCCTCGATGTACACCGCCTGCCCTTTGAACAAGCGCTGATCGACAGGCTGAGTTACCGACACCAGCACCCCATTGTGGGTGCGGACAATGATTTGCTGCCCGGGAACCGGGCGCTCATTGTTTTTCTGCACCTCGTTTCCGACATAGGCGCCACCGATGGTTCCGGCAACCATCGCCACGTCACGGCCGGTGCCTCCACCGATCAGGCTGCCGATCCCCAGACCGACCAGTCCGCCAACGACCGCACCAACGCCGGAATGCTGATTGCTGGCAATTTCAACCGGCGTAATCTGCTCGATAACCCCTGAGCGAATTTCAGCCTGGTTATATTGTTGCCCGCCGTAGTACTGCCCGGTTGTGGTACATGCGCCAAGCGCAAAAACCAAGGCCAATGCGGCAACCCCTATCGAAAGTCTGCGGTACATAATCTCTCCAGTATCGGTTAAGCCCGATTGCACAAAGAACATTGCGGATGACAGCCATAATCGCAAGCCGTTCAACATATCACCCTAAAATCCTCAGTTCAATCAGCGAAAGCGCAATAAAGACGCAAAAAGCCGTCGATCCTTGTGCTCGGAAGACATAACTTTTGCCACCTACCCCGGACTCGACAAACGGAATTCGAACAAAAAACCACAACAAACGACCATTTGCGAATAGTCTTTGGAGTATTATCTTTGGTACTCCATTTTTCGAATAGGGCATGCAGCAAAGCACAGATTCGAGGATAATGAACAATCATTTTCGATTCCCCAGACCATGGCGAAGCTTCTCTCATCCGAAGTAATCAACGATCGCATCTACATGCTGCGAACGCGATGGGAACGCTACGTCGCCGAGGGAACCTTCGAACTCTTCATCGAATTCACCGTCGCGGTCAATAGCCTGGCCGAAAACTTCAACCGCATGCGCATGCCCGGTCTTGTGCGCATTTGCGAAGGCCTGGAAAACACCGCGCTCAGCCGTTTGGGGTCACCGGCAACGCACCCGATCAATGCCCAGGACATCACCGCCCTGCAGCGTCAAATGGACACCCTGCTCGGCGCCGTGGCCAGCATGCGCATCCCGGTCTCCGATCGACGCTCCGATGAACCGCAAGCGGAAGTTGCCGATCTCGACTGGATCAAGCCGCGCTCGGTATGGCTGGTGGTCTCTCCCGAATTGCATGAGATGTCGGAAGCACTCAGCCAGCAACTCAACTTTTTCGGCTTCCAGACGATCATGATGAACTGGGGCGAACTGCAACCGGCAGGCAAAGCCCCTCTCGCGGTTCTGTTCATCGCTTCTCCCGGATCATCGGGAGCCGACGAGCACAAATGCATCGCCGAAGTACGCAAGCGCTGTGCTGCCAGCCAGCTGATCTACCTCGGCGCACAACCGGACATCGAAACGATTGTCGCCTTGATGCGTTCAGGCATTGACCTGACCATCCCTCAGGAAGAAGGCGCCACGATCGCGCTCAACTGCGTGCTGGATCTGGTGCAAAACTACGAACCGGAAAAACACCGGGTTCTGGTGGTCGAAGACTCCCGCGTGGCCGTGGCGCTAATCCAGCGCACGCTGGCCGAGCACGGCATCGACAGCCGCGCCATTCGCGACCCGGGAAACCTCTTGCCGGAGCTTGAAGCCTACCGCCCTGACCTGATCCTGATGGACATGTACATGCCGCGCTTCAACGGCGTAGAGGCCACGCGGGTATTGCGCCAGATGTCGGCCTACACGGCACTACCCATCGTTTATCTGTCCGGCGAATCGGATGTCGGCATGCAGGTTGAAGCCCTGCGTCTTGGCGGCGACCAATTCCTGATCAAGCCCTTCAACCCGGTTCTGCTCGCTGCTGTGGTCAAAACAAAAATCGAGCGCTTCCGCGAGACTCAAAGATCAACCCGTCTTGACGGCCTGACCGGCCTGCTCAACCACACGGCGACCAAATCCCAGCTAAAGGCCATGATCGGGAAAATCGGCTCGCAAAAGGGGCTAACGGTCGTCATGATCGACATCGATCACTTCAAGTCGGTCAACGACGCTTACGGTCACCCTGTCGGCGACCAGGTCATCCGTGGCATTGCCTGGCTACTCAAGGGACGGCTACGCTCATCGGACATCATCGGGCGCTACGGCGGCGAAGAGTTTCTGGTCGCGCTTCCCGATGTCACCCCGGAACAGGCGCGCATCGTCATTGACCGCATCCGGGAGGATTTTTCCTCCCTGCCGCATGCCCATGCCAGCGGTGCGTTGTTCTGCACTTTCAGCGCCGGGATCGCCTCCTATCCCGACTTCGACTCAGCGCAAACGCTGACCGAAGCGGCCGACAACGCCCTGCTCGAATCAAAGCGGCAAGGGCGCAACCGCGTCACCATGGCCCAACCATAAGCCGCTGAAATTTGGCGACTTGCAGCTACCCTAGCAGCACACAAGCCCACACCAGGACAACGTTGAGCAAGGCGATAAAAACCGCCGCGCTACCGATATCCTTGGCCCGCTTTGAAAGGTGATGGTGATCCAACGAAACCCGATCGACCACCGCTTCAATGGCCGAATTGAGCAGTTCCACCATCAACACCAGCAACACGCAAGCGATCATCAAGCCGCGCCCGACGCCACTCACTGGCAAAAAGAAAGTCACCGGAATCAGAATCGCCGCAAGCACCGCCTCCTGGCGGAAGGCATCCTCACACGAAAATGCTGCGCGCAAACCGGCCATCGAATAGTTGAAGGCATTTAACACGCGCCTTAAGCCGGTCTTGCCTTTGAACGGACTTTCCTCGGACACAAACGACTCCTGACTAGAAACGAAGGCTGGCCAGTATACCGGCTTTGCCACCATCGAGAACTCGTTTTACCTCGGAACCCCAGCTATTCGATAAAATGCCAGCCTGGCACTTAACACACAGGACAAAAACCATGACGCAGGACGAACTCAAACAAGCCGTTGCCCGCGCAGCGCTCGCTTATGTGGTTGAAGGAAAGATTGTCGGGGTCGGCACGGGTTCGACCGCGCGAATGTTCATCGACGCACTGGCCGAGATGAAAGACAAAATTACCGGCGCCGTGGCCAGCTCGGAAGACACCAAACAACGCCTCGAGGCCCACGGCATCAAGGTTTTCGATCTCAACGAGGTCACCGAGTTGCCGGTCTATATCGACGGCGCCGACGAAATCAACGCCGAAATGCACATGATCAAGGGCGGCGGTGCGGCGCTGACGCGGGAGAAGATCGTCTCGGCCGTCGCCGACAAATTCATCTGCATCTGCGATGAATCGAAGTTCGTGCCGGTTCTCGGCAAATTCCCGCTGCCCGTCGAGGTCATCCCGATGGCCTGGACTTACGTTCAGCGCGAGCTCGCCAAACTCGGCGGCACACCGGTGCTGCGCGAAGGTGTGGTGACCGACAACGGCAATCTGATTCTCGACATCAAGGGCTTGCAGATCACCGACCCGGTCGACCTCGAAGCCCGGATCAACCAGATCGTCGGGGTCGTTACCAATGGCCTGTTTGCCAAGCGCCCGGCCGATGTCTGCCTGCTCGGCACCTCCAGCGGCGTACGCACCCTGACCGCCGACTGAAACATTACTGTAATCTTGACCGGTTAGACTTCGAGGAATCCAAGCCACCACAAGTCGAACGACGGAGTACCCAGCATGAACGACCACACCTCGAAAAATTTTGACCTTGAACTCGAAAGCCTGCGCACCCGCGTGCTGGAGATGGGCGGCATGGCCGAACAGCAGGTCCGCAAGGCCATCGAAGGCCTCTACAACGGCGACCGCCCACTGCTCGAAGGCGTCATCCGCGACGACGACCGGATCAACCAGATGGAAGTCGAAATCGACGCCTTGTGCAACCAGATCATCGCCAAGCGCCAACCCACCGCCATCGACCTGCGCATGATCGTCTCGGTGCTCAAGGCCATCTCCGACCTTGAACGCGTTGGCGACAAAGCCCGGAAAATCGCCCGCCTCGGCATCGATCTGGCCAAGCAGACGGGCGGCAGCAGCCTGAACGTCGAGCTGAAACACATGGCCGAAACATCACTGCGCATGCTGCGTCTGTCGCTCGACGGCTTTGCCCGTCTCGACGTCAATCTGGTCACCGAAGCGATGCGCCTCGACGAAACCGTCAACGCCGAATGCAGCTCGATCAACCGCCAGTTGATCACTTACATGATGGAAGACCCGCGCACCATCACCCGCTCGCTGGACATCATGTCGATCGCCAAAGCCATCGAACGGATCGGCGACCACGCCACCAACATCGGCGAATACGTCGTTTTCATGGTCAAGGGCTTGAACGTGCGCCACGCATCGACCGCCGAAATCGAAACGCAAATCGCCAACAACGACTGATTGTTTCTCACTGGCCTCAACCCCAATGAAAAAAGCCCTGCGAGGGGTAATGCCGTTCAGTTAAGTCTGGACGGCATTTTTATTTTTTCTGTAAGGTATTGTAAACACTAGGAATAGCTGTTAACTTTCGGCTCAATGCATCCGAGCCGCCCTCTTCCGATAAATGACATTCTGCCACTGGCTGGCCTTGACCGACTGGCCGAGCATCTGCCAGTCGGATGGATTGAGCAAGCGCTGGCGGCAACGGGCAAGGCCAGCATTCGGCGGCGGCGCTTGCCAGCCGAACAAGTCGTGTGGCTGGTCATAGCGTTGGCGCTATATCGGCATCAGTCGATGCCTGAAGTCCTGGCAACGCTGGATCTTGCGCTCCCATCCCCCTCTGAACAAGCCGTTTGCAAAAGTGCCGTGACCCAAGCCAGACAGCGCTTGGGGTCAGAGCCGTTAGCGCAGCTATTTGGTGAAACAGCGCATTCCTGGAGTTCCCAAGACCGTGATCACCATGCCTGGAAGGGTCTCTCTCTGTGGGCCATGGATGGCACGACTTTCCGTACGCCTGATAGCGCGGACAATCGAGCCTACTTTGGCGCCCAGTCGTACGCCAGTGGCAAGGTAGCCAGTTATCCGCAGGTCCGGGCGGTCAGTCTGACCGCCATTCGGACGCATCTGGTCGCCGATATCGCTTTCGGTCACTATGACCAGAATGAAATGCTGTACGCTAAGACCTTGATCGAACGAATCGTCGATCATTCGCTCACTGTCTTTGGTCGTGGCTTTCTCTGTGCAGAAATCCTGTTGGGGCTGACGCTGTCGGGCGAGCAGCGCCACTTCCTGATTCCCGCCAAGTCGAATACGAAGTGGGAAGTGCTTTCCGGTACTGACGACGATTGCCTGGTGCGCATGCGCGTCTCACCACAGGCCCGTGCCAAGGCCACGCATCTGCCGGAATACTGGGTCGTCCGTGCAGTGCGCGTCGTCTCTGCCAACGGGAAGCAACGGACACTGCTTACCTCCTTACACGATCGCCGACGCTTCAAGGCTGAGGATCTGGCGGCCTGCTATAGGCAGCGCTGGGAAATCGAAACCAGCTACCGCGAACTCAAGCAATCCATGCTCGGCGAGGCGCTAACCTTGCGCAGCCAGCAACCCGAGGGAATCAAGCAGGAAATCTGGGGCGCTTTGATTGCTTACAATCTGGTTCGCCTGGAGATGGCCAAGGCCGCTATACAGGCCAAGGTCGAACCGTCCGATCTGAGCTTCTTGCGAGCCTTGCACATTCTGCAGAATGAAATGATTTGGGCTATCGGAATGGCTCCTGGAAAATTGCCAGCCCACCTGATCCGCCTACGCACCCAACTTCAGTTCGCCATCGTCGAAAAACGACGGGGGCGTCAATGCCCCCGTATCGTCAAGTCCCTACCAAAACGTTATGCCGTCCGTTACCTCAAAAAAGAGCCTTAAGTGAACGGCATTACCCTGCGAGGGGCTTTTTTCATTGGAACTTCATAGCCACTTCAGGCTTTTGGCGGAACGTAACCCTGCACCTGCTCGGCACCTT